>QHOP01000418.1 GCA_003219345.1 Verrucomicrobiota bacterium | reverse complement strand
GGAGCTTTATCACTACGCGACCACGGTTCGCTCACTGACTGGCGGCCGCGGCATCCACGCCGAAGAATTCAGCCACTACGAAGAAATGCCGCGCGAGCTTGAACAAAAAGTCATCGCCGAAAGCAAGAGCCGCAAAGCGGCTGAACATTGAGCGCAAGCTCGAATCGCTGTTCGAGACATTATGTTGGCTCCGGTGTCGGAACAATCTCGGATAACTTTTTGCCGTATTTTTTAGTGACGGGCTCGTTCCCACCTGGTCAGTCTCCCGTCGGAGCCGAAGGTCAAGCGCAGGTATTCGCCTGAAGGAACCGTGCCGACGGTCTGGCCGACACCCACCGCGCTGCCGCCACTATAAAATCCGGTGCCGACTCCAAAGGAAAAGCTGGAACTTTGTTTGATGAACCATTCGGCCACAGTCGAGCCGTCGTTCAGCCTGGTCGATTTGTCGGGCGGTCCCTTTTCCGCCACCGCCTGATCGTAGGTAAAGTTGCCGATGCGGCTGTCCCAATTCACCCTGGAACTGGAAGCGCAGCCGACGAACAGCCAACTGAATAATAAAACGCCGAATAACAGACCGTACGCGAAACCGAGCCGCAAAAGCGTTTTCATGGCGGGATGCTAATTCAGGCTCCGGTGAAAGCAATTACCAGAACGCCCGGTCGCACTCGCGCGGGCTGGAAACAAACCGCGCCGCCAGGAGGCCTGCGGAACTACTCGTTAATTCCCCAACGCGTAGGGATGGTCGGGCGATGGAGGATGCCATCCAGGAGTGAAGTCACCTTCTCCGCGCGCTTCGAGATCGTTTCGATCGAGGTGTTCAGTTCGTTCAAAGGCGCATCGACGACCTGCGGCAGGTAATCCAGGTTCCCTCGCTGTGCCGCTTCGCGCAGGTAAACATGGATGGGTGTCAGGCCCCTGAGCTGGTCCTCGGAGGTTCCAATCATGGCCACCAGTACGCCGTTTCCCACTTCACGACGCGGCACCCAGGTCTCGATCCACTTTTGGACATGCGACGGCAGTTCGCGACCGGCGTGGGCGGAAATGAGAATCAAATCGGATCGCGCTGCCGCATTAGCCGCAGCTTTGACGATCCCGGCATCGCGCAAAAAATCGAAACGCCACCAACTGAGGTCAAACTCCATGTCCATCCAGAACTTCTCCATCAGCCGGTCGCAAATTTGCATGGCGCGGTTGCGGGTCATTGAATCCTCGTAAGCGATAAGCGTGAAAAACACTTCCCCTTCCTCGGGTGATTCGTCGGTCTGTGGTTTTGTGAACAAACTGTTCATGACGATTGCCGCTACGATTTCTGACTCGCGCAAAGAACAACCGAAACGGGCGCAACAGGAACGGACGCATTACATTCGCTCATAATCACTCTAGCGCAAAGGAAATTTTATTCACTTCTTATTCACCACTTTGTTCTCAAGCTGCTCACGGTTGGCAAAGCGACATCCTCCTCCAAAACAGTTGATTGGAGTCGCCTATTCCTTTGCGTACAAGGAACAGGCCGTGATAAAATTTCCCGTCCTTATGGCCGACATCGTTTTGACCACGCTGAACGCGAAATACATCCATGCCGCTTTTGGACTGCGCTATCTGTTCGCCAATTTGGGCGGGCTGAAGTCACACGCCTGCCTGATCGAATTCGACATCAATCAGCGGACGCTCGATGTCGTGGAAGCGCTGCTGGCGCTGCGACCTAAAATCATCGGCTTCGGTGTTTACATCTGGAACGCGGCTCAGACGACCGAAGTGATCGCCGCCCTCAAACGTGTGCGCCCGAACCTAACAATCATCGTCGGCGGGCCGGAAGTCAGCTTTGAAGTTGGGGAACAGGAGGTTGTCCGGTTGGCCGATTACGTCATCACCGGCGAAGCGGATTTAAAATTCGCGGAGGTTTGCGGCCAATTCCTCGCCGGAAATCCGCCATCACAGAAGGTCATCGCCGCCGAGTTGCCCGACTTGAACAAGTTGGTTTTGCCTTACGATCGATACACTGACGAAGACGCAGCGCATCGTGTGATTTACGTGGAGGCCTCGCGCGGCTGCCCGTTCACCTGCGAGTTTTGCCTGTCGTCCCTGGACATTCCCGTGCGTCTGTTTCCTTTGCCTGCGCTGCTCGATGCCCTGGAGCGTTTGCTCGGCCGCGGCGTGCAACGATTCAAGTTCGTTGACCGCACGTTCAACCTGAACCTCAACGTCAGCAAAACGATTCTGCAATTTTTCCACGCCCGCTACCGGCCCGGTTTGTTCGTCCATTTCGAAATGATTCCCGACCGGCTCCCGCAGGTCTTGCGCGAACTCGTCGCGAAGTTTCCACCGGGGGCGCTGCAATTCGAGGTCGGCATTCAGACGTTTAACCCGGAAGTCAGCCGATGGATCAGCCGCCGACAGGACTATGACAAGCTCGCAGACAACATTGGATTTCTTCGCCAGCGCACGGGAGTTTACGTCCACGCCGATTTGATTGTCGGTCTGCCTGGGGAATCTCTGGAAAGTTTTGGCGCTGGTTTTGATCGCCTTGTCGCGCTGCGACCGCAGGAAATTCAGGCAGGCATTTTGAAGCGATTGCGCGGCACGCCAATCGTTCGACACGACGCTGAGTGGCAGATGGTCTATCATCCGAACCCGCCGTACGAAATTCTGCAAAACAAACTCATCGATTTCGCAACCATGCAGCGCCTGCGCCGATTCGCCCGCTTCTGGGATCTGGTCGGCAACAGCGGAAACTTTGTGGAGACCACGCCGTTGATTTGGAGCACAATAGAGTCGCCGTTCGCCGCTTTCCTGCGCTGGAGCGACTGGCTCTATGCGAGGCTGGGACGTCAATCTGGAATCGCCCTGCCGCGGCTGGTGGAGTTGTTGTTTGAATTTCTGAGCAAGGAACTGCGCCTCGCTCCGTCCGCGGTTGCCAAAACGCTTTGGCGCGATTATCAGCGCGGCGGACGGTCCGACAAACCGCCCCTTCTGCGCGATTACCTCAGGGACGGCGAGAAACCTTGTCCGCGCCGGTCTGTGGCAGGCGGTCTGAAGCGGCAGACGCGCCACCTGACAAACGTCGCGCCGAGGTAGCTTTCCATTCTGCGGCAGACGAGACCCGGAAAGGTCAAATCAGGTTAAGCTGCCGCGCCCACGAATCGGCTTCTTCGGGCGAGGCATCGAAAGGATTCAGCAGGTTCAGCGAATTGACTCCTTCAGCGTCGATCACTTCCCAATCCACGAAGTAACGAATGTGCTGGTTTTTCAGCATCTTCATGATGCGTGAACGCGCCTGGGCACGCGTGTTCACCGGAGCGGAGCGCATGGCGTCGGCAATGTCCGTGGGGGGGATGTCCCACGCGAACGGCGTCTGGGCCAAGGCCATTCCGAGGTTCCGCGTCGGATCAACGTGATGAAACTCCAGGTCCTGCGCCTTAAGCCAGGGATCGCTCCAATTGACGTTCTCGCGCTCCATGAACTGGCGGAACAACCAACGCTTGGTGATCCAGTCCACTTTGCCCACCAAAATCTCCGGCCGGCTCGACAGCGCCGAGAGGACTTCTTCCCAGACGCGGAGGACAATGTCGGTCTCATTATCGCGACCGAAGAACTCGTTCCGCCCCGCCTCGAAAAACTTGAACAGCAGCTCAACCGCGTTCGCGCAGCGGCCATCGGCCAGCGGCACCAACCACGGGCCGTCTGGCTGATGTGACAAATTGCGAAAAGTCATCACCGCGTCAGCCAGGACGATCTTCGGCAAACGATCCATCTCCAGCAAGTCGAGCACGAGCGCGGTCGTTCCCACCTTCAAGAGCAGAGAGCTGGGTAAAACATTCGTGTCGCCGTGCAGCAGATGGAGTCGGCGGTATTTCCGCGCGTCCGCCAGCGGTTCGTCGCGCGTGTTGATGATGGCGCGGTTGAACTGCACCCACTCAAACAGGTCGTTATTGATGTAGTCCGCGCGCTGGCTGATTTGGAAATGGCTGTCGGAGCCGTGCCGCAACAAATCGCCGCGCAACTCCGCGCCCGGAGTCGAACCGACCCGGCCCGATCCAGCGAAGAGCAGACGCAGCGTCAAAAACGCCAGCAATGCCAGAACGTTGTTCTCCGACAATGGAGCGGTCCGGCGCACGAGGTAGTTTTCGTGGCAACCGAAGGTCGCGCCGGAGTAATGGTCCACGTTGTTGCGGATGAAGCTGACCTGATCGGACAAATGCATCTCCTTGAGCGCCTGCAACAGAATCGCGTCTCCGGCCCGGTCGTAGCGAAGCAGGTCAATCAAGGAAAGACACTCGGGCGTGCAATACTCCAGATGGCCCATGTCCACATAAGCCCGCCCTCCGTTGAACAGAAAACCGCCGTTGCCTGCCGGCTCGTCCCAGTCCCGCTGGTGCATATCCGCCAGACCGAAACGGTTCTTCTCAAAAACCCAATTCCGGACGCGGCCGACGGCACTGGGCGGACCGGAGGGGTCGTTGGTCAAACAACCGTACTCTGTTTCCAGGCCAACGATGCGGTTCATAAGCTTGAGAGCGCGGGCGTGAGTTCCTCGTAGCGGGCGCGACGATTGCTCTTCCTGACCAGCCAGCCGACTTCAACACTGCGACCGTTGACTGCCTTCCGCCAGCCGTCGCGACGCTCGGCATCCGAAGGCAAGCCGTCACCAAAAGGCTTGTTTTCCGTCACACACCACCACGCCTCAAGCAGAGCTTCGACAATTCCATTGCGATCCGCCTTTCCCGCCAGAGTTTGATTCAGCCAGGTTTGTGCCGCGGCTTCCGCTTCAGACTGGCTGGCAGCGACCACGACACCTTTCGTGTGCAGTTGAAAAGCGCCGTCGAAATGAAGCCGGGCGATCAGGTCCTGGTTCGGTTCCGCGCCGACTTCGGCTAACAAACATTCCACCAGGAACGGAGCGCTGAAAATCTGTTCAAAGTTCGTCTTGAGTTGCGGACTCAAACCAAAACCGACCAGCCGGCGCAAGCTCACGTCCTCCGGGGCCCGATTGAACGCTTCCAGGTGCGCCGCGTCGATGGCTGCCTGACGGATTTTTTCGATGTCGGCCGGATGCCCCAATCCGGCGATAGCGTGGCGGTCGAACAATTCAAACACTTTCGAATGACCAGTGCCCACGCCGAGCAGAAGGATGCCGTCTGGCAAAGACGCGGCAAAAACGGGCGAACCGCCTTTAAGCTGCTCGCGCACGTACTCGCGCCGATTCCCAATCGCTTCTAGCCAACGATACGGTTCCTCAGTCATGACTTCAGCAATTCAGCCTGTTTCTCCGCAGCTACAGTTTCCACGCCGGAGCCACGCAGCACTTTGATCGTCGCGAAGGTGTGCGCGTCCGGATTCACGCCACCGGTGGCCGAATCAAATTCCGATGCAATCATCAGCAGCCGCAACGCGAACTGCACGGCCTGTTGCAGGTTCATCCGCGTCGGACGCGGCTGGCCGTAGCGGTCCTGAAAGCTCAAGATACTGCGAATGGTTCCCGCTCCCGAACCGGACGCGGCGTAGCCGACCGCGTGGAACTGCGCGCCGAGCGGATCATAAAAGTAAATTTGCGGCGCCGGCGGTGAAACGGTTTGGTCCACGCCTGCGAAAACGGGCATGACCACGCCGATGCCCTGCATTGTCATCGGGAGATTTTCGCGCAACAGCCGGGCCAGGGCGCGGACTTTGGCCGGCAGACTGAGCGATTGCAATTGGCTGCGCCGATAATACTCAAATGAAGTCTGGAGCACGCGCGCCATTTCAAACGCGGTGGCCGGCACGCCGGCGATTGCCAGCAGCGACCTCGCGTCCAGTTCGAGAACTTTATCGACACAATCAGTGACAATGACGTTGCCGGCGGTGGCTCGGCGGTCGCCGCCCATCAACACGCCATCAGCAAAATGAAACGCAAATACGGTAGTGGCCTGCGTTTGAACAGGCGCGTCAGGCGAGACGGCGGTGCGCAGCGGCGAAGCATGATGACGGGCGAGCAAGGAAAAAAAGTCGCCCGCAAGCGGAGAAGGATCGCTCATTGGCCGGTGCGTTGGCGGTAGCGACGGGCCTGGTCGGGATCGACCTTGCGCATCCGCTTGAGCAATTCATCGACGTTGGGTTTGTCCACTTTTGGCGCGCTGGGGCCTTCGCCACCTCCCCCCGGCCCTGCCGGCGCCACCGGACGAGTTTTCTGCGATTGGTCAGGCATATCTTGCGGTTACAATGACACGTTACGAAAGAATTCGCAAATCCTCCGGTGACCGCGCCGCGTCAATGGCACGACTGCAACGCAACACGTCTTCCGGGGCGAACAGATCGAGCAGCGAAATCTTAATCGGTCCATTGCGGCCTTGCAACGTTATGTGGTCCCACTGCGCGGCGGTGACGGCCGAGGCAAATTTTTGAATACACTTGCCGCGCACGGTCGCGCGGGTCGTCGGCGGCTGCGTGACGGCGCGGCGCACGATCCCCTCGTCCGGCACGCCCAGGAACGCGCCCGATTGTTCGAGCCCGTAATATAAACCTTCCGACATGTCAAGCCGGTGGTATTCGAGGTCCAGACTCTGCAGCCACGGATCGTCGTCCGACAAATTCTGTGCCCTTTGAAAATCGCGAACCAGTCCGAGCTTGGCGACCCAGTCGAGCCGGTCGCGGCAGCGCATCACGTCGGTCTCCAGGTCGTTCAGCACTGATTCCCAGTCCGAAACCAACGCCGCCTTCGCGGGGACCGACAAATCGCAGACGTCGCGAACCGCTGACAGGTAAGCCCGCTGCATCGCCAAGGCCGTCGAGGTCCGACTTCCATCGAGCGCGATTTCCCAGCGAAACTTTGGATCGCGTGAAATTGCCGTTAGCGCCGGCAGCGGATCCGCCAGCAAGGGATAAGTCCGCCTGGGGTCCAGGACCAACGCTTCCAACACCAACGCGGTCGTCCCTACCTTCAACCGCGTGGTAAACGGCGACATGTTCGCATCGCCCAAAATGACGTGGAAACGACGAAAGCGTTTCGGGTTGGCGTGTGGCTCATCCCGAGTATTGATGATGGGCCGGCGCTGCATCGTATCGACGCTTTGCAGTTCACAGAAAAAATCGCTGCGTTGGGAGATCTGGAAGCCTTGCGACAGGAATTTGTCCTCGGTTTCCACCGCGAACTTTCCCGAGCCGGCAAAAATCTGACGCGTGACAAGAAAAGCCTGAATCCCCTGCGCCAGCGTTTCCCAAGGCAACGACCTCGGGAGCAGGTAATTCTCGTGGCAACCGTAACTGTGACCGCAGAAGTCCGTGTTGTTTTTGTAGAGGCGGACGGCAACGCCGCGCTGCTCGGACAGGTGCCGCGCGCAAGCCATCAAAATGCGTTCGCCGGCGCGGTCATGTGCGACCAGCTCATCGAGCGTGCGACATTCCGGCGTGCAATATTCCGGATGGGCGTGGTCGTTGTAGAAGCGCGCCCCGTTGCCGAGCACAAGGTCGCTTTTGATTTCAACAAAACTCAACTCGCGGGCCGCGTCCTGAGCGTAATAGTTCGCTTCGTCCGTGTCCTGGCGCAACTCATGAACCCGGAATCCGCGCATATCCACGTGCGGATCTTCGCAGTCGTAGTCCCAGCACATCCAAACGCCGGGCTCGGTAGCGCTGCGGACCAGCGCGATCGACTCGGACACGACGTCCACCTCTCCTTCGACATCGCTCGAAATGCCGATTTCGGTCTCCAGGCCGAACTGAATAGTCGGTGCAATCATTTTGAGCTGCGGATCAAAGACGGCATCGACCGCGAATTCGTTCCGCAAACTGATGGGGACCTGGAAATCAAATTGGCCATGGAGGCACGCCGTTTCTGAGAGCAGGTCACGTTTTGCGCCGTTGTTGAATTCCTTGGCTCGCCGCCGATACAAATCTCTGCATGCCCTTAGACGATGGCGTTGCCGACGGTGTCCGCTTTCCGCGGCCGGATGGGGCCGAGTTTAATTACGTTGTCCGGATCAAAATCGGTCAGCTTCAGCCAGTCTTCAGTGATGTCCGTCGAGGGGAACAGATCGTTTTCCAGATATTCGCGCTGCAAGGCGGCCAGCAGGTCTTCGCGCGTCAATTGGGTTTCCTGCTTCGTTTCAATCGAACGTTTGATGGCCAGACTCTTGGCGCGCTCCACTACCGCCGCGATAACCGCGCCGCTCGCCAGATCGCCGCGATACAAAATTTCCCTTTTGCCGCTGCGATAAACGATTTCGAGAAACTGGTTTTCTTCGGTCTTCGCAAAATGAACCCGTACAATGGCCTTGGCCAATTCAGATTTCGGCTCGGCCAACGGAAGGGAGTCGCGCAGATAAATCTCGTAAATGCTCTGCGCCCCGACCAGGTCCGGACGTTTGACTTTTATTTTCCGATCAATGCGCCCCGGCCGGAGAATGGCAGGATCAATCAGATCGGCGCGGTTGGAAGCCAAAATGACCACCACGTTTTGCAACGGCTCCATTCCATCCATCTCCGTACAGAACATGGGCACCAGCGTGCTGGCCATCGTATGGTAACGGCCGCCGTGGCGCGTGCCGAGAATGGACTCCGCCTCATCGATGAACAGGAAAGCCAGCGCGCCGTCATTGGCCCGCTCACGGCATTGAACGAACAGGTCGCGCACCTGCCGCTCGGATTCTCCAACCCACATGTTCAGAATCTCAGGTCCTTTGACGTGCAGGAAAAATTCGGGTCGATCCACGCCGCTCTGCGCCTTGACTTGCCGGCGCAGATTGTAGGCGGTCGCTTTGCCGAGCAACGTTTTGCCGCAGCCCGGCGGGCCGTAAAGCAGAAAACCTTTCGGCACCGTGTGCTCGAAACGTTTGAACAAGTCGCGGTGTAGGAACGGAAGCTCGATCGTATCGCGAATGGCTTGCACCGCCTCTTCCTGGCCACCGATGGATGACCACGGCAATTCGGTGACCGTCTCCAGCGAACGCTCGACGCGTTTGCCCATGCCAATAACTTCCAGCGCCACCCGCTGGTTCACGTCCAAACGGATGTCCATGCCGGGTTTGAGCTTTTCCTTGCTCAACAAAGCGGAGCGTTGCAACACGAGCGGCATCAGCCCGGATTCCTGGCCGATGCGCAGGCGTCCGTCGGAGAGCAACTCGTCAATACGCACAATCGGACCGTTGCGGTCGAAGCCCAGTCCCTGCACCACCGCAAAAGCTTCGTTGAGCAAAACCCGCTGGCCAAGCTGGAGACTCGCCAGCGGAATCTGCGGATCGATACGGCAGACATAATCCGTGCCGCCGACGCACACATGCGCCTGGTCCGGTTGGATCGGCATCAGAAGCGTTCCCACCCGGAAAGCAGGCGACCGAAGCTTCTCGATGATGGCGTCCATCTTTTCGATGGCCTGCCGCGCCTCGTCGTTCATTTCCTCGACGGAGGCGATACGTTCGCGCAGATAGACCATGTCGAGAATCGCGGGATGGCGCGGCGGCAATTTGCTGACGATCAGATCAATCAACTGGAGAGTGGAAAGCCTGTCCAACTCCTCGCGCGGAAGCAGACCGCCGAGTGTCGAAGAAGCTTCCGAGCCATCAGCCGGGGATTTGCTGGCTGGAGATGGCGGCAGCGACTTCTTCTTTGGCTCGGCCATGCCATGACATTACCCTGCTTCGCTCGTTTTGCAAATGCGGAGATGCACTTTTTGCGAGAGTCGCGGGTGATCTCGGGCAGCGAAAGGAGCTGCGCCAAATCAAGACCAAATCATCCTTGGCGGGCGCGCTCCAGAATCATCTCGGCGGCGGCTTTGACCGACCCGGCGAGCTCATTCGGCGCCAGCGCAATGGCATGGCCACCCCAGCTTAGAATCCAGCGCTGAATTTCCACCAGACTGGAAAGCTTCAGGCGCAATTCAACGCTGCCGTCCTCCAACTCAATCAATTGCTGCGACGGATGCCAGCGCTTTTCGCGGACGTAGTCGGCCACCAGTTCGTCGAAGCGAATCACGACTCCAAACTGGTCCTGGCTCGTGACGACCTCAAAACTGTCACGTAGCCGCTTTTCCAGGGAAAATTTCTGCGGACGGGCAAACGTTCTGCCGGTCGGCTTTACCTCCAGAATCCGTGAGGGCACAAACGTGCGAATGTCTTCTCGCAAGTGGCAATAGGCGAAAAGGAACCATTCGCCGTTGATGTTGGCCAAATGATACGGATCAACCACACGCGGCTCGGTTTCCTTGCGTCCGGGCTTGCGATAGGTCAAAAGCAACTGCCGATGCTGTGCCGTGGCTTTGGCGAGAGCGTCGAAAATTTCCACGTTCAGAATCGGCTCGGCGCTGGTGCGAAAGGAGATGGTCTGCTCCCAGTCAGCGAGGTTCAGGGACACGGTGTCGGGCAGCGACGCGGCCATTTTCTTGAACGCGCTCAGGAGCGGTTTCTCGAACGTCGTGCCGCGGTATTGTTGCAGCGCCTTTTCCGCCACGAGCAAGGCGAACAGTTCGCCTTCGGTGATTTGCAACGTCGGAAAATGGCTGACTTCCTCTGTGTAATGGAAGCCGTTGCGCGCGCCATCGAATTCAACCGGCAGCTCCAGCCGGTCGCGCATGAACTCAATGTCGCGGTAAATCGACTTGGTGCTGACCTCCAACTCGCCGGCAAGTGTGGTGGCGTTGGGATACTTGCCGGAGTGGATCGCCTGATGAATGCGAAGCATCCGCTCCAGCGGCGGGCGGGACAGGAGCAGTCGTTGCCGGGATGACTTCTGTCGTTTCATTGAACGGCCAGGCGCACTCTTAACGTTCAGGATGCGGTGGCAAAGCAAAATTCACGGGGTCCTGCCGGTAGAACCGCTTCAACTCGTCGTAGAGTTCCGGATGTTTCATATTTAATTGGTGCGGCTTCTCAAAGAAGCATTCAGTAGCGACGGCAAAGAACTCCGCGGGATTTCTGGCGCCGTATTCGCGGAGAATAGTTTCACGGCCAACCTGGCTGTCTTGCCGCAAACGTTCGTATTCCCTCCCGAGGACGCGGGCCCAGAGTAGTCAGTTTCGCGGTGTAGCAAAAGCAGACAAGCTTGAGCGGCGATGATGACCCTCACGTCGTCAGTGATTTCGAAACCGCCGCAGCCCTC
>QHOP01000444.1 GCA_003219345.1 Verrucomicrobiota bacterium | reverse complement strand
GAAACGCAGTCGTTCAAAGTCGCCAACGATTCGGTCTATGGCGTTTCTTTCTCGCCCGACGGCGAGCGCCTCGCTTTCGGCTGCGCGGACAAAACGGTGCGGGTCATTTCAGTGAATGACGGAAAGGAGTTGATGAAGTTCGATAATCACAGCGATTGGGTCCTCGCCACGACGTTCACCGTCGATGGCAAACGTTTGCTGAGCGGCAGTCGCGACCGCGCCATGAAACTGATTAACGTCGGTAACGGGCAGTTCATTGACGATGTCAACAAGCTGCTGGAAAACGTGCTCTGCATGGCCCGGCACCCGACGCAGGATCTGGTGGCTTACGGCGGCGACCTGGGCGTGCCACGCATCTACCGCATCTCGGACAACCAGGGTCGCACCGCCGCCAATAACGACGTGAATCTGGTTCGCGAATTCGAGCGCCAGCCGGGACCGGTCTGCTCCGTCGCTTACAGCTCAGACGGAAACCTGATTGCCGTGGGCAACGTGAATGGCGAAGTGCGCATTTACAAAACCGGCGACGGCTCGCGCATTGCGACGCTGAAGGAAAACCAAGGCGCGGTGTTCGCCCTCAGGTTCCATCCGACCAAAAACCAGCTCGTCACCGGCGGCTACGACGGCAAAGTGCGTCTCTTCGAAGTGCCGGACGGCAAATTGGTGAGCGCCTTTGATCCAGTTCCGATTAAAGAGGGAAACAAGGTGGCGAGTGCGTCGGCGGGTTCACACTGATTTTTTGCAGCGCAGCCGGAAGTGAGCCGGTCGCTGCCGCATCGGTGCTCGTTTTTGTGTTCGCGCAACTGCTTCTGCCCCAGCCAGGAAATTCATTCCCGTAGCAATTGGTAATCTGCCGTATCGCCCGTATCGCAGAACGGTGTGTGCGGGCTGGCGGCAACGCCGAGCACTCAGGAGCTTTTTTAACGCCCAAATTCCTGGGTTTATTACCCCATGCTCTTTTGGGTCTATTACCCCATGTTGGAACATAGTCGATGCAGGCTATATATGATCCCTATGAAAATACCCACTCTCACCGGGGAGCGCTTTCACCTGCGACAACTCAACCGCTTATTCCTCTTCCTGCTCTTTGCCCTCAGTGCCAGCTTGGGCACGCAGACGGCGGCACGCGCCGGCAACGTTTACGTTGACCGGACGCTTCAGGCGCAGCTCGCGACGCTCGGACCGATAGCCCAGATCCAGGCGGTCGTGAACTTCGATCCCGCGGTCAGAAGTGGCGCCGCACTGGCGAGCGCGATCCGGAACCTCGGGGCGGGTACGATCACATTCCACAACCTCGACTCAGTTGGCGTCCTTGCGACCCCAGGACAGATCAACGCGGTCGCCCGTCTCGCTGGTGTTACCGGTATCTACGCCAACCGCCAGCTCACCTACTTCATGCCAGAGGCAAATTCTTACATCGGCGCTGACGCGGCCTGGCACACACTTGGCATCACCGGAAAGGGCATCGGCGTCGCGATCCTCGATTCAGGGATTGACGGAACGCACCCTGACCTTGCCTTCGGCTCCAAGACGGTCCAGAACGTAAAGATCGTCTTCAACCAGGAGGACGTGTTTACCACCGCAGGAAAACCGGCGACAGAGTCGCTCTTCGTCGAAGGCCTGGCAGATACGGATACGTCGTCCGGCCACAGCACGCACGTCGCCGGCATCGCGGCGGGCGACGGCGCCGCGAGCAGCGGCTACTACCAGGGTGTCGCGAAGGACGCGACGTTGGTCGGCATCGGCACCGGCGACACGCTTGTCATCCTGTGGGCGCTCGCCGGTTTCGACTACCTCCTCGATCACGCAAGCCAGTTTAATATCAAGGTCGTCAATAACTCCTGGGGCACGGACGGCGGGTCGCAGGCCTGGGATCCGAGTGATCCGATCAACAAAGCGACGAAGAAAGTCCACGACCGCGGGATCACCGTCGTCTTCGCGGCGGGCAACAGCGGCCCCGGCCCCGACACCATGAACCCATACGCGGAGGCGCCCTGGGTCATCGGCAGTTCCACCCGACGCTGACTGCGCCCGGCGCGCACATCGTCTCGACGCGCGCCATCAGCGGGACCACGCTGAACCTACTCGACGCCCCGCACGACCTGCAACAGTGCGGTCTCGTTCCGAGCGGGCTCGCTAACCTTGCTTACTACACTTGCGCGTCGGGCACTTCGATGGCGTCGCCGCACGTCGTCGGAACTGTCGCGCTCATGCAGCAGGCGGCCGGCGGGGGACTTACACCCGACCAGGTGAAGAACGTGCTCGAGCAAACTGCCCGGGCCATGACCAAGGATGATGGCACGCCGTTCTCGCTGTGGGAGGTCGGCGCTGGGTACCTCGACGTATACGCCGCTGTCAGTGCGGTAATGCCTTAGACGAAGGGCCAATTTTTCACACTTCTCCAGGAGTGTCGTGTCCTCCAGGCCTGGTCCGACCGGGTTTCGCACGGGGCATCAAAACTCGCTGTTGAAGAAGCGCCACTTATCGCTTACCTTTGCGATGGCGTTCCCGACGCAATTCCAAGTTGTGAACGGAGCCGTTCCGTTGCCTGAGAACGAAACGAAGCGCGAGTGAATGTCCAAAAGACCAAGAATGGAAAGACGATGAAAACCAACGAGGGGCCAAGGGCTTCAACGCTAACAATCAATCTAAAACAACCATGAAAATCGGCGTCGATGACTGGCACTTCAAGTATTCGGAGAACGACACCCTGCTCCTGGACGTATTTCTGGACAACGGGCAGCACGCCATGCTGGAAGTGAACCCGATGAGAAATCCGCAAGTACCCAACGGCGAAATCCCTGAAATGATCGTCTTTTGCGAACTGCCTGGAGAGAAACTGGCTGAAGGCACCTGCCCGTCACGCTGGATTTCACGCCCGCCAAGCCGGGAGTTTTCCTGGAGCAATGTCCATTTGCCGCTGGCTCTGATGCAGCAGATCAAGGACCGGATGGGTTTGTTGCTACCACACTAAGCCGCAAGTATGCAGCAGAAAGTAGGGCAGGCCCGCCTGCCCGGCAGGGCTACTGGTTTCGTTGGATCGAGCGATCTCGACGGGCATCATTCCGAAGTGATGTTGCCGGGTCAATTGAGGGAAACCTTTGCCGCCAGCTTCAGAATCTCAAGTGACATTCTATCGACTGAATCATCCCCGGCGAACGCATCTCCGTAATTGGACAGGAGGATCACCCCGATCTGATGCTCCGGGTCGAAGCCGATGAAACTGACGTAACCGCCGGTGCCGCCGTTGTGCCAGAAGATGTTCCGGCCCTCCAATGTCCTGGTAATCTGCCAGCCCAGACCGATCGCGCCGTCCCGACTTTCAAAATGTTTTCTGTGCGACTCTTGAAGCGCTTTGGAAACCTCCGAGTCGGTGAAAGTCAAATTCGAGGCGATAAACCTCATCAAATCGTCTGCGTTTGAGCGAAACGCCCCAGCGGGTCCCAGCACGCCAAAGTCCCAACTGGATACAGCCTCGCCTTTTGGATTGTGGCCCGGCGAAAGTCTTTTCTTCTGTTCATCGGAAAGATGGATAACAGTATTGGCCATGTTCAGGGGGACACAAACCATTTCTTCGACCAATTGCTCGTAGGGTTTTCCGACGCGCAGTTCCAGGATGTGTCCGAGCAGGCCGTAGCCGAGATTGGAATAGTCCGATTTTATTCCCGGCGGACGATTGAGTGTCGCCGTGTTGAGATAACGGTATAAATCCGCTGCATGGTAATTCACATAAGGATTCGCCGCATCTTTGGAGACCTCGTCCAAATTTTCGGGCAACCGCGGCAGGCCGGACGTGTGCGTGGCCAGGTTCAACAGCGTGATTTGTTCAAGCTGACTGTTTGTGACTCCTTTCGGAAGGTAGCGGGTTATTGGATCGTTCAACTGCATTTTGCCGTCCCGCACCATTCGAGCCAGTGCCACGGCGGTAAAAACTTTCGTGACGGAGCCGATTTCGAACAAGGTTGAGCCGTCGGGGGGCTTAGTGTCGTTTTCGCTGACGCGTCCGTAACCTTTAACGAAGCGCTGCCCGCGCTGAATCACGCCGACAACGAGGCCGGCATTTTTCCGGCTGGCGCTGTATTCTATTGCCTGCTTGTCAATCCGCTGCGGCAGGTCGTGCGTGTCGGTGATCCTGGAATACTGCCGTTTCTGGAAACACACATACGCGATAAGCCCGCCGGCCAGCAGCACAACCAGAGCGATAACCCCCAGGCCGATTCTTAATAACGGTATCAGCACCTTGCGCATTCCCGTTGTCCAACTTCAGGATTGTCCCAAAAGCGGCGCGTTTATCCCTGCAACGCCGCGCGTGTGCGCTTCACCAATTCGTTGTTGGAATCGCCGGAACCGCGCAGGATGAATACACTCGCCGCCAGATAACGGTCGCGCCAGGCGGGACTGACATGCTGATAATCCTCCAGCACAGCTGAACTGAACTTGTAATCGTGCGCATCGCGGCCTTTGAGGAAAATGAGCACGCGAGCCGCCTCCAGAAATTCTTTCGGTTGCGGATTTTCCTTGAGCCACGCCAGTAGTTTGCGCGCGGCGCTCATCCGGTCGGTGCTGATTTCAGCGAAGATCTCTTCGAGTGCCTGCGAGCCTGAGGCTTTCAGCGGCGTGTCTTGCAAATCCTCAATGCGGACCTTTTCCTTCGAATTGCCACGGAAGAGCGGTAAAAACGCGGCGTTTTGGAGCAACAGATAACGCCGCGTGGCGTCATTGCTGCAATGCTGCCAGGCGAAATGGAGTGCGTTCGTGCAGGTGACGGCGTGCAATGACCGGATGCCGGGCTCCCGCATCAGGAGTTCGCCCGCCCCGTTGAAGAGCGCGTCCCAGATGGACTGCGGCGCGACGCCGCGGTTGAGCAGATCGGTCACTTTCTGGCTGGTGTCCACTGCTGAACCCTGGCGAATCACCTGCAACATCTCGGTGAGCGCTTCGGCGTCGGCTTTGCCGTCGAGCCAATCGGCGCGGATTTTTTCGCGCGATTCGAGGTTCCGACGGCCTGGCCGATCCGCGGGCAAATCATTTTTCGAGGGGTTGGCGTCGCCGGTGCGGTCGAGCAGCGCATACGCCAATGAGCGCAGCACCGGTTCGGCATGCTGCCAGCCGATGCACTGAAGCGCGCGCCAGCTATTGGCTGTGTAAATGGCCTTGTGTCCGAGTTCGCGGAAATCACGGGCGCAGTAGCGACAGAACAGTTCAAAAATTTCCTGCGCGCCGGCGCTGCGAACCAACCCGGTCACGGCCGCATCGGCCGCCGTCTCGTCCCAGCTCTCCATCGCTTCGATGAATGCCTGTTTGGCCTTTTGTGCTGTCGGCACCTTCGATTCGTCCACGGCGCGCATCGTCCAATCCCCTTCCTTCACATCCTGCGCCTGCGACGACTTGAAGTAATCGAGC
>QHOP01000443.1 GCA_003219345.1 Verrucomicrobiota bacterium | reverse complement strand
CCATGCTGCTCATCGCGAACGTGCCGGCCAGATTGCTTGTGCGGAAACTCGGTTCGCCTTTCGATATGCTCCTGCTCCTGGGCATGGCCGTTATCTGCCTGCTGGTTTCGGAGGGCATCTGGCGGCTCTCGGTCCGGCATTACACCAGCGCCAGTTCGTAATGGCCGGGGTAAGGGTCGCGGCCTGAAAACCGCTTTATGCCTGCCACCAGGCTCGCCCACGGCGTCTCCATGAAACCGCCCTCTCCCCTTCTCCCCATAAACCCAGAGGAACATCCAACATCGAACATCCAACGCCGAACATCGAATGGCAGCGCGAATGCTTGCTCACTTCGGCGTTCGGTGTTCGATGTTGGATGTTCGATGTTTTCCCTCGGTTCAGGGGTTCAATGCGCGAAATCTTTCGGGGAATTCTCTCCCCCAATGGGGGGAGAGGGTGGTTCATGGCCCCCATGCGCGTCCAAAATTGGAAGTCCGGGCTTAGAACCGTCAGGTAGGGCTGGCTGTCCTCAGCACGCCGGGAGACGGCACCGCGCCCTACAAGTTGGCGAGGTTCAAGGCCCCGCCAGTTTTTAGTTAGAGTAGCCCTATTTTGGCCTTGCATTTGCGCGCCGTTTTTCTATACTGGACTCTCACCTTCACACCATGGCATCACACGCGCGTCTCCAATTTTTGCGGGTAGGCCTGATCGCCTGTTTCTGGCTTGTTTGTTGCGCGTGGAGCGGTCGTTCCGCTGATTCTCTCTCGCCCGGCGCGACCAACGTGTCCGCCGCTGAACCCGCGCCGGTTGGCGTTCCCACTTTTCAGGAACAGCAGGACGTGATCCAACAGGTCATCGAGCAGACGCGGCGCGAGTCCGAAGCCGCCGCCCTGCGCAACGCCGAGGCACTGACCCAACGGCTCACCCTCATTCAGCAGTCGTTTGAGGCGCAGCACAAGCGCGAGTTGGAAGCGGTGCAAAGTTCAAACTGGACCGCGCTAATGGTCGCGGGCGCGTTGGCTGCAACGGGTCTTTTGGGCATGTTCTGTCTGGCGTTTTTTTTGATGCGCGCGACGAATCGGCTTACAGAGGTGGCCATGGCTGTCCCGTTAAGCCACGCGCTGGGGACGGGCTATTCGCCCAACGTTTTGACGGCTGGCGATTCACCTCTCGCCGTTGGCAATCCGACCGAGCTCGCCAGCGCGCGCTTTCTCGGCGCGATCGAGCAACTGGAAAAGCGTCTGCGCGAACTGGAACAGACGGCGCAGGAGGCTGCGTCCGGAGGAACCAGCGGTCACGCCAACGAGCAACCGAACCGCGAAACGGCCAAAGCAGAGGCGAATTCGGACACGAAAGCCGCCGTCAGCACGACCCCGCACGATCCCGAGAAGAACCGATCCGCCTGGCAGGAACCCGCCTCTGACTCCAGCCACCCTCCGCACGTCGCTTTGCTGCTGGCCAAGGGCCAGACCCTGTTGAGCCTCGACAAACCTGCCGAGGCGTTGGCTTGCCTGGAGGAGGTGATTCTGCTCGACCCGCGGAACGCCGAGGCGCTGATAAAGAGGGGAAACGCGCTGGAACGACTGCGGCGAACGGAGGAAGCGCTCGAGTGTTACGATCGCGCCATCGCGGTGGATAGCTCGCTGACGACGGCTTATCTGTACAAGGGCGGGGTGTTCAACCGTCTGCAACGTTTCGAGGAGGCGTTGAAATGTTACGAGCAGGCGCTGCAGACCGAGCAGAAAACGCTCGCTTCATGATTCCAGCGGCACCTGCGATTTCACGGCCTCCAGGGTTTGTTTGACCATCTGGATTCGCGCGGCCAGCAGCTCGCGATTGACCTGATCCTTGTTCGAGACCTCTTTTTCGAGTTCGGCAATGCGTCGTTCGGCATCTTGAGCAGATGCGCACGCTGAGAGGCGACCCCATAAAACAGCGTGTCTTTCATCAGTCGCGCGAGATGCGGGATCAAACCTTTGCGCACCATTTCGGTCGCTCGCGCGGCGCGCTGTTCGGCGGCCAGGGCGCGCTTTTTGAGGGACTGAATTTGTGACTGAGCCGGGCTGGTGGCTGTATCCTTCTCAAGGTTGGAAACGGTCGTCCCTTTTTCTTCCGGGAAATCGAGGTCAGCAAGCAGGCTTTTCCCTTCAGCTGGAGACGAAAGCAGTCCTCTGGGGTTGGCATCTGCGACCGGCACGGGAGAAAAGAACTTCTTCCGGCTCGCGAACCACCACCCGATGGAAATAAGCAGCAGCGCGGCGAGCGTCAGGCTCGGCAACCGCCAATGAATCACCGGTGGATTGACTGACGGCGTTTCGGGAACGGAAGCCGCTGGCTTGACTACCAGGTCGCACGTCACGGGGAGATGGCCTGATAGTTCCGACGCCAGGATGTTGGGGTTGCCCAGAAAGTTCGCGCGTTTTGCAAAAACGTAATCTAACGTCGTGTCGGCATACTTTCCGGCGCCGCGGCGCGTAACGCGGTTTTTCAGCGGCCCTCCGTCGGACGCATTTTTGAATCCGGCTTGCTCGAGGAGTCGCAGAGTATTTTCGCTGACGAACTGGGGCTCTTCCGGATTGGTGTAGAGGCTGCCGGCAATGATGATGGCCGCCGCCAGATTGGTCAGTCGCGCTTCGATGGAACCGGCATGTTGAATGAGCTGCGCCGCGGAGAGTTCGCGTTTGAGAATGTTGATTTGCGTGTCCCGTTCAAAATCGCCGCTCGTCGCGTTGTTCTTCAACTGGACGGAGTAAACGATAACAAGGCCTGTCTCGTGGCGAATCGCGGCGAAAGCCAGTCCGCCCGGCGGCGCAATCAGCCCCTCCGGCTTCCACGGTTCGGTCCAGGCCGCGGCCACCGGCTTTCTGGTGAGAACGGCGACTTGGGGAAGATGGCGGCCCGAAAGGTCCGTGAAGGCCGAACAGGTTGCCGTCTGGTAGTGGGAGGGCTTCAGCAGCGCGGCCAGCCGTTCGCAGGCCTGCCGATCCGGCACTTCCTGCAACAGGATCACATCGGCCTTCAGCGAGTTCAGGACGGAAGCGATGTTCGCCAGCCGCTTTTCGTCGGCCTCCGACACCGGCGCCTGGGGACTGAAGTTCAGGTTCCAGGTGGTGACCCGAAGCGGTTCCGCGTGAATCCGGGAAACGCCGAGGAGGAACAGAAGCGCGATCAGCCGCCGCATAGTTTGCACGGTTTGCCTTCGTCCGGACTGCAAAGCCGTCCTTCGGTGGTCTTAAAGTAGCGGCAGCGGTTGTTATGCCGCTTGCCGCTGGAGGTGGTGAACCAATGGGTCAATTGGCCCTCTGCCTCGGTGATAGCCTGATTGGTTTGGACACTGCTGACCGAATTGGTCACGGTTGTCGAGGTGACGTTTCCTTCGACCTTCTCCGCCAGCAGCCGGCGCAGTTGCTGGTTTTCTTTTCGCAGTTGGGCGTTTTCCTCTCTAAGCTTCGCATTTTCTTCGCGCAACTGGCTGATGCCGTCGCGAATCTGCGGCTGTTCGCCGCGCGCCTCCTGGTTGGCGGCGGCGGGTTTGGCCGGTTCAGGATCGTCCAATGCAAACGCAGAGACGAGCAGTCCTCCGAGCAAAGCAATCACCGGGAGTCTGAGAGATCGCAGAAAAACTTTGAAAGTCTTCCAGTTCATAAACCGGCTCAGCTTACCAGGATAAGGCTAGTTTTTTCCTTCTCCAGTGTAAAGCGCCAAAGACAGGGGGTGCGCACGGTCAAGGCCCGCGAGGTGACGCGTCCGGCGGGATTTTCTTCAACGGACCCAGTTCCGGTCGGTGTCTGGCCATTTGGCTCTTGCTGACCAGCCGCGTCTGCGGAATTTGGTCCGGTCGTTGTCCTCGATCCACATCCGGTAATCCATCGGCAGGCGCACGAAGTTGAAGCCAAGCTCGGCGATCCACTCGAAATCTCGGGTGATGGAGTCAGGGAAACGACCCAGTTGACTTCGCCGCCCACCGGCAGTAGCGATGTGTCATGTCACAGAAATACCCATACAACGTTCCGCTTTCCTCTCACCCGGCCTTCGGCCACCCTTTCCCCATCCGATGGGGAGAGGGCAGGGTGAGGGGCGCTGCTGTTTCCAGCTTGGACGGCGTCATTGTAAAGAAGCGTTAGGGACACCACACTGTGGATTACCCCTTTAGCGGACCGACACGTAAAATGATGAGCGCAGGAAAGTCAAAGGCCGATTTGTGGCGGAACGTCCGACGGGCTCCGTGGTCCGCGTTCACCTTGATCGAATTGCTGGTCGTCATCGCGATCATCGCCATCCTGGCCGGGCTGCTGCTGCCGGCGCTGGCGCGAGCGAAGACGCAGGCGCAGTCCACTCTATGCAAAAGCAATCTCAAACAAATGGGAGTGGCCACGCACTTGTATGTCGATGACAACATGGACAGATTGCCTTACGCCTGGGCGACGGGGAATGATCCCAATCGGAACAATTTCGAAACGCTGCTGGTGAAATACATTAAACTCTCTGCCTTCAACTCCAGCAGCAACACGGCCACGAGTGATTTCGCCGTCAGCGTGTTCCGTTGCCCGATTCGGTTGTTGGAAAACCATTGGCAGAATTACAAGAATTACGCAGGCATCGGCAACCCGTGGAAAATCAGCTATGGGATGAACCAATACACCTCGGCGGATTTCCCGGCCAGCATTCCCACCGGCCAGCCGCCCAACGGCACGACCGCGAAAATGAGTTCCGTCCGGCAGCCGACCGACACGCTTTTGATTGCCGATCTGTCGTTTCTCCTGAACCATCCGGCGATCATTTATCTCGCCAAGACGGACGTCGGCTACAAGCACGGCGGCCGGCTGCATCAGGCTGACGGGAAGGCGAACATCGTTTTCATGGACGCGCACGTCGAAGGACGTTCCTTGAAGCAGACCAACGGCATCGTCATGGAGTTCAAGAAGTAGGCGGAGCGCGGACAGCTTGTCCGCGAACCCGACTGCCGAATTTGATTTCCGACCCGAAATTTTCGCGCATTGAACCCCTGTCCGCGCTCCTATGGCGTCCGCGCGCGGAAGAAAAGCGCGTCGAAAATACCGCTGTTGGTTTCAACAAACCCAAACAGACCGTTCGTGTCGGCGGCTATCGTCTGCAGTGCGAACCAGGCCGCAAGATTCGTTGAAGCTTCGATCACGTATTGCCTGTTGGGATATCCCCTGATTTGGAACTGGACGCTGCCATCCGGCCGCGGTTGGACGTAAGTGAAAGCAGGGACGCCGGCGCTCACCAGGATGTCGTCCACGCTCAGTTCCGCCCGCGGACCGCTTGCGCCGGTGAGGTAGTAATATCTCCAGCGGAGTTGTACATACGATTGATGGTTCACCTCTCCGGGCAATTGCACCGGGCCAAGCGTCTGTGAATGGCCGACAAC
>QHOP01000417.1 GCA_003219345.1 Verrucomicrobiota bacterium | reverse complement strand
AAGCTGCCGACCAACCAGGACAACCTCAATTCCGCGGAAGGCGGCGTGATTCTCCCGTTTGCCCTCGAGCTGCCCGCCGGGTGGAGCATGGGGCTAATGACGCAACTCGACCTCATTCGTGACGTCAATGGAAGCGGGTATCATCCGGAATTTTTGAACTCGATCACGTTTGGCCACGACATTGTCGGCAACCTCGCCGGTTACGTGGAATTTTTCAGCGCCGCCAGCACGGAGTCCGGAGCGGATTGGGTGGGCACGTTGGATGTCGGGCTGACGTTTGGCCTGACAGAGGATATTCAACTCGACGGCGGCGTGAACATTGGCGTCACGCGCGCCGCCGACGACATCAATCCGTTTATCGGTATTTCGTGGAGATTCTGAGGGCAGTTATGAGCGCCAACGACCTGAACCCAAACCCGGCCTCCCGGTGCCGAAGGAACTGAGCTTTTGGCGCAAGATGCTGGCGTTCTCCGGGCCGGGCTATCTGGTGGCGGTCGGCTACATGGATCCGGGCAATTGGGCGACGGACCTCGCGGGCGGGTCGGCGTTTGGTTACACGCTACTGAGCGTCATTCTGGTCTCGAACCTCATGGCGATTCTGCTCCAATCGCTCTGCGCAAAACTCGGCATCGTCACCGGGCGCGACCTCGCCCAGGCCTGCCGCGACCATTATTCCAAACCGGTTGCGATCCTCCTTTGGCTGCTTTGTGAAGTCGCCATCTGCGCCTGCGATCTTGCCGAAGTCATCGGCTCAGCCATCGCTTTGAATTTGTTGTTCAAAATTCCTCTGACCTTGGGCGTCTGCATCACCGCGCTCGACGTGCTGGTCGTGATGTTTCTTCAGAACAAAGGGTTTCGCTACATCGAAGCGCTGGTCGTCACGCTCATCCTCACGATTGGCGGGTGTTTCCTGATGGAAATCATCTTCTCCCGACCGAATGCCGCCGCGGTTTTCGGCGGATTTGCGCCGAAGTTTGAAATCATCAGGAACACCCAGATGCTCTACGTGGCCATTGGCATCCTTGGCGCGACCGTGATGCCGCATAATCTCTACCTGCACTCTTCCATTGTGCAGACGCGCAAATACGAGCAGAACGCGGAAGGCAAGGGTGAGGCTATCAAGTTTGCAACGATCGACTCAACGACTGCGCTGATGTTTGCGCTCTTCATCAATGCGGCCATTCTGGTGGTGTCGGCGGCAACGTTTCACACGCGCGGCGAGCATAACGTCGCAGAAATCCAGGACGCCTACAAACTGCTCAGTCCGATGCTCGGTGTGCCAGTGGCCAGCGCGCTGTTCGCCATCGCGTTGCTGGCGTCCGGCCAGAACTCGACGCTCACCGGCACGCTGGCGGGGCAGATTGTGATGGAGGGTTTTCTCAATATCCGCCTGCGCCCATGGTTGCGCCGGCTCATCACGCGGCTGATCGCCATTGTGCCCGCGGTGATTTGCACGGCGCTTTACGGCGAACGCGGCACTGCGAACTTACTGGTCTTGAGTCAGGTCATCCTGAGCATGCAGCTTTCGTTCGCAGTGATCCCGTTGGTGATGTTCACCAGCGACCGCGCTAAAATGGGAGTATTTGCCAATCCGCTGTGGTTAAAAATATTGGCTTGGCTGACGGCCGGAATTATTGTTTTGCTGAACGTCAAATACCTGTTCGATAAGTTGCTGGAGTGGCTGGGCTGAACGTTGGTTCCTGAAAACCACCATGTATCGCAAGATTCTCGTTGCTCTGGAAAACAGCCGCGCGGACGAAAGCCTCCTGCCGCACGTCACTGAGCTGGCCAAACGGCTCCACTCGCAATTGTTCCTCGTGCACGTGGCCGACGGCTGGGTGGCGCGGAATTTCGAGCAACTCAAACTCGCAGAGTCTCAAGAGATGAAGGACGACCGGAACTATCTTATGGAGACCGCTGCCAGGCTGCGCGCCGCAGGTTTGGAAGTATCCGCCCACCTCGCCCTCGGCGACCCGCCCACGGAGATTATCCGGACCGCCGAACGCGAACAGTGCGATTTGATCGCGATGACGATGCACGGCCACCGGCTGGTCGGTGATCTGATCTTCGGCAGCACGATTCACGAAGTCCGGCACAGAACCACCGTGCCCGTACTGTTGGTGCGCGCCGCCGGGAAGTAAAACGAAAGAGCCTTTCCCCAAACCGACCCACCCCTGGCCCCTCCCAGGAGGGGAACTCGGCAAGCGTGCCCTGACATTGACTCCCCTCCTCCGGAGGGGTTGGGGGTGGGTTCATCGCTCCGCTGCGCGTCCAAATTTCTGGAGGTGTTCCCTACCCATGAACCACCCGTTCCGCAGCAAGACGTGTGACGCTTCCCTGGCGGGTCAGGCTCGCGCGACCAGGTCGGTGTCGCCTGATCGCACGCGCGGCGGCAGCTTCTTTTCGACTGGGACCTTTTCCAGCACCACGAACTTCGGCAAACCGCCTGCGTCCGGTAAATGCAGTTCGCCTTCGATCAGCGGATGGGCGTATTCGATGAACTTTTCGTTCGGCAGGAAACCGTCTTCGGAAATCCACTCGCGCGGCACCAAATGCTCGACGTTCGCGATGTCGCCCAGCGGCTGCAAGTCGGTCGTCCACTGGTAGGGCCGGTTCTGGAGACGGACGAGTTTCACCATGCAACCGCTCTTGCCCGCCACCGCGGCGCGCACAGCGGCCTGGCCGCAGGCGGCGGCTTCTTCCACGTCGGTCTCGCTCGCGCAGTGAGCCGCCGCGCGTTGGGCGTAGCCGAGCTTCACGGTGCGGGTCTTCAAGCGGAGATTTTCTCCGACAATGTCCGCCAGCCGCTCCGCCGCGCCCGATAACACCGGATGACCGAACGCATCCAGCTTGGTCCTGTCCGCGGCAATTTCCTCGCCCGCCGCGCTTTTCAAGCCTTCGCCGACGACCACGATGCAATATTTCAGCGCGGCAACGGTCTCTTTGACCTTGGCCAGGAATTTGTCCTGCAGGAAGGGAACTTCCGGTATCAGGATGAGGTGCGGCGCGTCAACGGCACGGCGCTTCGCCAGCACGGTGCCGGCGGCGATCCACCCCGCCCCACGGCCCATGACCTCGACGATGCAACAGGAGCCGTCGTCCGTGGCCATGCTGCCGACGTCCGCGGCGATTTCCATCACGGTCGTCGCGTTGTATTTGATCACCGAGCCGTAGCCGGGGCAATGGTCGGTGTGTGGCAGATCGTTGTCGATGGTTTTGGGAACGCCGACCACGCGCATTTCAAAGCCGCGTTTGATGGCCTCGTCGTGAATCTTGTGCGCGGTATCCTGCGAATCGTTGCCGCCGGCGTAAAAGAGGTAGCGGATATTGTGCGCCTGAAAAACCTGAAAGAGGCGGTCCATGTCTCGCGCGGCGTGCTCCGGCTTTTTCTTGAAGTCGATTTTGTAACGGCAGGTGCCGAGGGCGGCGGCCGGCGTATGTTTCAGACCTTCGATCGTCTGGCGTTTCTCCTCCTGCAGGTCAATCAAATCTTCATTAAGAATCCCGAGGATGCCGTTCAAGCCGCCATAAATTTCCTGAATTTGATCGGGATGCCGTCCCGCTTCCTGAATAACGCCCGCCACGCTGGCATTGATGACCGCTGTCGGCCCGCCGGACTGCGCTACCAACAAGTTTCCAGCCAATTCAGCCATAGTTTTCCAGACGGTTCCCGGGCGTCCCGAACATACCCGCTCCCAAACGCCCGATTTCTGATTCAATCGAGTCAAAACCTTGCCAACGGGCAAAACCGCTGTCAAAAGGAAATCCCGATTCTTGTTATGGCCACCATTTTTTGTGGTCGGGACAGCGCGCCGCGCTGTCCGCGCCGCGTTCAGCGGCGCAACCGAACACCGCGGAACGCGCCCCGGTGTTCCGTCCCATGAACCCGGACAGGGACGTCGCAGGTATATGTTTAGCGCCGTAGCGTGCCGGGAAGTGCGCGCGGCCCCGGCCGAACCCAGGCGAGCGTCAGACCTCCACCACCGGATTCTCCAACGTGCCGATGCCTGAGATGCTGATGCGCACCGTGTCGTGAGGTTGAAGCGTAAAACTGTCGGGCGGAACAATGCCAGTGCCCGTCAGCAGCACTGCGCCGTGCGGGAAACTTTGGCTGCGAAAAAGAAAGGCAACCAGTTCCTCGAACGGCCGCTTGATCTGTCCAACGGATGTTTCGCTCTCGAAAACCGACTGGCCGTTTCGCCGTATTTGCAATTGGATTTTCCAGTTGCGCGCCTCGCCCTCGCTGGGGCCGACGACTATCCACGGCCCGAGCGCGCAGGAGCGGTGGTAAACTTTGGCCTGCGGCAGATAGAGCAGATTTTCCCCTTCGATGTCGCGCGAACTCATGTCATTGCCGATGGTGTAGCCGACGATTTTGCCGCGCGAGTTGATGACCAGCGCCAGCTCCGGCTCCGGCACGTTCCAGCGCGCGTCTTTGCGAATGCCCACCGGTTCACCCGGTCCGACGACTTTCTCCGGCAGCGACTTGAAGAACAGTTCGGGCCGCTCTGCGTCATAAACTTTGTCGTAGGCCGTCGCGCTGAAATCCGATTCCTCCATGCGCGCCTTTTTGCTGTGCAGATAAGTCACGCCTGCCGCCCAGACTTCCTGCGAATCCACAGGAGCAAGCAATTGTACCTCGGAAATTCCGAACGAGGGCAAATCGGCGCCCGCCATGGCGACCACTTGGGAGGCCATCTGTTCCATGTCCCCAATTCGCTCCGAGTTCAGCGCGCCTGCCAGACCAGATATCCATCCGGCGCCAAGATCGAGCACATATTCACCGCGGACAAGGCCGAGCCTGGGGCGCCCTCCAAGTGTGTTAAAGCGGCAAAGCTTCATGAGCTGTCAGTGGCAAGTTGCCCATAGTTTATTGCGATGATTCGTAAAAACCACCGACAAACAACCACGAACAACCAACTAACGTCGCAACTATTCAGTGGAATCACACGCTCGCCCTCACCCCTACCCGCTCCCCCAAGGAGAGATTTCCCCGAAACGAAGATGCGCGCGTTCAAACTCCTGAGCCGAGGGAAAACATCGAACGCCCAACATCGAACACCGAACGCCGAAGTGAGCGAGGATTAGCGCCGCCATTCGATGTTCGATGTTGGATGTTCCTCCGCGTTCATTAGAGACGGCTACGCTGAATAATCGAGGTACACCGTTTTCACTCGCGTGTAGAAGTCAATTGCGCCGGCGCCTTGTTCCTTAAACGAATCAGTGCTCGATTTTTTCACGCCGCCGAACGGCGCCTGCAACGCAAGGCCGGTTGAAATCTGGTTCACCTTCACCACGCCGGCCTCGATGCGTTCGGTGTAAAGCATCGCTTTGCGAAGGTCGCGCGTGACAATGGAGGCGGATAGGCCGACATCGATGCCGTTCGCCACGGCGATCGCTTCATCAAAATTCTCGACCTCGATGATGCCGACGACCGGTCCGAACACCTCCTCGCACGCAATGCGCATTTTCGGCGAAACGTTTGTGAGGACGGTTGGCTGCATGAAATGCCCATGCGTGAAGTCGCCCTCGGTCAAACGCTGCCCGCCGTAAAGCACCCTGGCCCCCTCGCCGGTGGCGACGTCCACGTATTCGAGATTCACGGCCAGTTGCTGCTTGCTCACCGCCGGTCCCATCGTCACGCCTTCGCGCAGCCCGTTGCCGACCTGAATGGCCTTGGCCCGCTCGATGAGCTTTTGAGCGAATGCATCGGCGACACTCTTTTCAACGATGACCCGGCTGGTGGCCGTGCAAGCCTGGCCGGTCAGCCCAAAGCCGGCGGTGGCGACCAGCTTCGCGGCCAGGTCCAAATCCGCATCAGCCAGCACAATGGTCGGATTCTTGCCGCCCATTTCCATCTGCGCCCGCGCCATCCGCGGCGCCAACTGCTGATAAATCTGATTGCCGACGGCGTGCGAGCCGGTGAACGAGAGGGCAACGACTTTTGGATTGGCCGCCAGTTCGCCCCCGACCACACGGCCCTCTCCGACGACGACGTTCAATACGCCGTTCGGCAATCCCGCCTCGGCCAGCGCCTTGGCCAATTCGAGCGTCATGGCGGGCGCCTGCGTTGCCGGTTTGATGACGATGGTGTTTCCCGAAACCAGCGCCGGGGCCATTTTCCACGCCGGAATGGCGACGGGAAAATTCCACGGCGTGATCAAACCCACGACTCCAAGAGGCTCGCGCCGCGTGTAGAGCAATTGCAGCGGCAAATCGTGCGGAATGGTCTGGCCGCCGAGCGTGTAGCTCAGCCCTCCAAAGAAACGAAAAATGTCGATGGCCCGCTGGACTTCGCCGGCGCTTTCGGCGAGCGTCTTGCCCTCCTCGCGCGTCAGCAGTTCGGCCAGCTCGGCCTTGCGCGACTCGAGGAGGTGTGACGCTTTGCTCAGGATTCGACCGCGCGTCACCGGCGTCATCGCGGCCCAGGCGGGGTAAGCCTTCCTCGCTGCTTCAATCGCCGCGCCCGCCTCCTCTTTCCCGCCCGACGGATAAGACGCCACGACTTCGCGTGTGTCGGCCGGGTTGAAGCGCTGAACTGTTTGGCCGGATTTGGCCGGCACCCATTCGCCGCCGATGAAATTCTGATACGTTCGCATGTTGAATTCGGCTCAACGAGTAACAGGAATCCGGCTGCGTGAAAAACTATTTATTCCGACGCGTCATTTTCAGGACCGGGCCGCGTGTGCGAAACCGTGTTTGCTCAGCAGTGTGGTCAAAAAGCCGATCACCACGCCGGACAGATGCGCCGTCCTGCTCATCTGCGGAACCACCCGGTCAAACAGTGTTTGCCGGCCCACAATGAACGCCCGACAGAAAGCCTTCACAACATTCGCAACAAATCGGGCAATACCTCTCCAGCGGTGCCGCGCAATGCGTAATGCGCTCGCGCGGTCAGCGGTGTTGAACAGGGATTGATTTCAACGACCATCGCCGTATGTTGCAGGGCTTCGAAGGGGAGTGCGGCGGCGGGATGCACGAGCGTGGAAGTGCCGATGGAGAAGAACACGTTGCACGCTTGGCTCGCGGCGAAGGCGCGGTCGATGGCATCCGCCGGCAGCATTTCACCGAACCAGACGACGTCCGGTCGCAGGCGTCCGCCGCAGCGAGGGCAACGCGGCGGCGTTTCATCGGTCTCCTTCCAGGTTGGGACCACAAGACCCTCCTCGAAACATTTCACGCGGGTGATGTTCCCGTGGAGTTCGACCACATCACGGCTGCCCGCGCGCTGATGCAGGCCATCGACGTTTTGCGTGATGAGCGTGAATCCCGATGCGCGCCGTTCGAGTTCCACCAGCGCGAGATGAGCGGCGTTGGGCTGCGCCTGCGCGACCAGTTCGCGACGCCAGGCATACCAATCCCAGACCAGTTTGGGATTGCGTTGAAACGCTCCGCGCGTGGCGAGTTCCTCCGGTTTGAATTTCGACCATAGGCCGGTCTGCGCGTCGCGAAAGGTCGGCACGCCGCTCTCCGCCGAAATGCCGGAACCCGTCAGGACCGTGACATGGCGCGCGTTGCGCAGCGCCTGGACCAAACCGGAGGGAATTGGGAAAGCGACCCCGGCCATCTGCCGGTTCAAATGTTCTTCTGGCGGATTCATCTTAAGTCCCATCCGTGCTGACATCGTACAAATCGGTATGAAACAAGACGAGGCAAAACCGGACCACGCTGGCGCCAGGCCAGGGCTGCTGTAAAGTCCTGCCTTTCCGGCTGGGGACCTGGCAACGAACTTGCTGAAATCAACTGTCCTTCTCTTGGGAGAGGACGGCGGGGGTTGGTATTAAAAATCCCGTGTGTATACCAAGCCCCGCCTTTTTTCTGCCTTTTCACCCCCCGTTCCGTTTGTCCCGTTCCAATCCAGTGTCTTCCCAGGGTTGTGTCCCAAAGCTCGATTAGCGATCCGAATTCGCCGCAAAACCCCTCCCTGACAGCCTGTCGAAAAAGCTGCAGCCGACGTGAGGAGGCTCTGACTTTTTCGTTTCTTCCTAAGAAATTTGAGCCTCGTTACCTCGGCTGCTACACGGCGGCGCGGCCGGCGCCTGGTGTTCTGAAAAAAATCGACTTGAAGATGAGTGTCTGGCAAAACTCGCGCGACAATTCCATGTGACAAGCTTGGAAGCTTCACTTGAGTCGGATATCAGAAACTTGCTCCAAAACCAGCGATGTGCGATGAAGAACGGCACAAATCCATCACCCGCGCGTTCAAGGGCGCAAGATGCGGCAGAGATGGCTCTCCATGAACCGACCCACCCCTAACCCCTCCCAGGAGGGGAACTCGGCAGGCGTGCCCGACATTGACTCCCCTCCTCCGGAGGGGTTGGGGGTGGGTTCATGGTCCCAATGCATGCGGAAAAACGAAAGCGGGCTTCCCATGAACCTCCTATCGGAGCGCGGACAGCCATGTCCGCACGAATCAAGTCCAAGGAAGTCGCGGACAAGGCGGTCCGCGCTCCTGCCTATCGGTTATTTGCACCGATGGATCGGTTGCGCTGCGACGCTTCTGCTCGTCTTCAACGCGAGCGTTTGCGCGCATCAGGGGAGCAGCAGTTATTTGAGCGTCTCGGTGAACGGCACGAACGTGACCAGCCAGTGGGACATTTCATTGATCGACCTGGAGCAAGTCGTCGGGCTGGACGCCAACCACGACGGCGACATTTCCTGGGTCGAAGTCAAAACGAAACAAAAGGAGATCGAACGTTACGCGCTGTCGCGACTGCGCGTGAAACTCGACGGGGTTGAACGGCGGTGGACAGTCACAGAACTGTCGATCGATAACTTCAGCGACGGCAGGTATGCTGTGTTGAGCCTGCAGGTGGAAAACGGGACTAAACCGCAGAATCTGGAGATTAATTACCGCGCATTTTTCGACACCGATACGCAGCACCACGGCCTGTTTCGATTGACGGGCATGGGCAAGGAACAAACCGCTGTGTTCAGCCGGGATAAACCGACATTTGTGCTGGCCCCCCCGTCGCGTTGGCGACAGTTTTTGGATTTCAACCGCGAAGGGGTGTGGCACATCTGGAGTGGCTTCGATCACATCCTGTTTTTACTGGCGCTGCTGCTGCCATCCGTGCTGAAGCGCGGACCCGACGGCTGGCGCGTGGTGGATCATTTTCGGCCAGCGCTGATCAACGTGCTGAAGATCGTCACCGCTTTCACCCTGGCGCACTCCCTCACGCTGAGTCTGGCCACGCTGGGAATTGTTCGGCTCCCGCCCCGTCTGGTCGAGTCCACGATTGCCGCTTCGGTCATTCTGGCGGCACTCAACAATATTCGACCCGTTTTGGGGGAGCGGGGCTGGATCGTGGCTTTTTGCTTCGGGCTGGTACACGGGTTCGGCTTCGCCAACGTGCTGGTTGACCTCGGCCTGGCGCGACCGACCCTGGCCTTGGCTTTGATTGGATTCAATCTGGGTGTCGAGATCGGGCAACTGGCCATCGTCGCCGCCTTTTTGCCGCTGGCTTTTGGTCTGCGCGGTTCCTGGGTATATCAAAGACTTACGTTCCGGTTCGGCTCGGCGGTCATCGCCCTGCTGGCAGCCACCTGGATGATGGAGAGGATTTTTGATTTCAAGTGGCTCCCGTTTTAGACCGACTGCCGGAGGTGATTTTGGAAAATCCGGCAAAGCCGGAGGCATGAAAGAATAAATGGCTCAAAGCCATACGGCCCTTCGGGCGATCAGCAGACTTCTGAAGTGCAAACGCGGTTCGCATAGCGAACGTCACCTTTCCCCTCACCCCAGCCCTCTCCCTTGGGGAGAGGGAGAATCCTCCGCTGCCTCTCAGTACTACCGAGCGTGGTGTCTGCCCGACGAACTTCACGAACAACCGAAACCTGCCGCCGGCTGTTCCCTCTCCCTGTGGGAGAGGGTCAGGGTGAGGGGAATCAGCTGGCCGTTCGACACAGCGCCTCGGACCCTTCCAGAAATTGTCGTGCTTCGCGAGTCCTCCGGCAGAGCCGGAGGTTTCCCACGACAATCTCCCCCTCGCGTTAAGGGGTCTTCCGCAATCGGTAGAATCGTTGGCTGATACCCGGCGCGGTCGTGTCCGTGAACTGCCAGACGGCCGGGTTGTTCAACAGGGTCGCCTGGGGCTGCCAATTGGCCGGATCGCTCAAGTCCGAAGAAACATCAATGGCGTAATTGGCTCCGGCTTCCCCCTGCACGGTCAACTGAACCCCGTTGGCGCCGACCATGACCGCTGAGAACTGGCCCGAAGCCACCGTCAGAGTGGCAGGATTACTGGTGACGGAGCCGACCGCATTGGTGATCCGAACCGTGTACGAACCCGCGTTCTGAGTCTGCACATTGTTAATCACCAGAATTGAACTGGTCGCGCCGCCGATATTGATGCCGTTGCGTCTCCATTGGTAGCTCAGCGGAGCAGTGCCCGTCACGCCGACGGTGAATGTAGCTGCAGAACCGACAAGGACCGTCTGAGTCTGAGGCTGCTGAGTGATGGACGGCGGCACGCTGACAGTCAAAGTGGCGGAGCCACTGGTCATCGAACCGTATGAGTTTGAGACGATCACGGAGTAGCTTCCCGCCGCGCTGAATTGAACGTTCGTCAGCGATAGAAGGGTGTTTGTCGCATCCGCAATGGGATTCCCCCGGAACAGCCATTGATATGAAAGTGGCCGCCAGCCGCTGGCCGCGACGGCGAAGCTGGCACTGCCGCCGACCGGCACATTCTGGTTAGCGGGAGGAAAAATCACCAGTGGCGGATAGTTCGGACATTTGCCGCCGCTCCCCGCGCTGACCAATGCCTGGATTTCATTCGTGGTCAAGGCGCGGTTGTAAATACCCAGCTCATCAATCATGCCGTAAAAGCTCGTAGCCGCCGTGCCGCCGGTCCCTCCGATGGATGCGTTGGAGGAAAAGGTGAAGACGGTGTTGTAGTTTGTGGGCCCTTCTGCGACGCCATCCACGTAAAATGTCACGTTTGTTCCTGATTTTGTGACTGCCACATGGTGCCAATTCGTGTCCGTGACCGCGATCGAGGACCCGACATTGCTGACACCGGCTTTGGTCAGATACAGCCTCCCGTCGTTGTACATCCCGATCCCGTAACCTCCGGTTCCGTAGGCGAACAGATTGCCGCTGGCGGAGCCGGTCAAAGTCGCCTGGATCGCGCTGCTTCGCTGAATCCACGCTTCGATGCTGAAGGTCTGAAGCTGCAAGTTGGGCGCGTTCTTCACGACCACCGCGCTCGAAATTCCATCGAAGCTGAAGCCGGCGGCGATGTTGCCCGCCTGATAAGTCGTGTTGCCGATAACTGCGCCGTCATTCCCTCCGAGAAGATCCAACGGGGTGCAATCGCCCGGCCACCAACTCACCTGACCCGGCGGCGATACGCAACCGGATGACGCGTTCCAGATTCTGAAGACTTCACATGCGACAGGAGAAAAGGGAAGGCCGTCAACAAAGGACCGGGCTTCGACGATGGTGGTGTTCGTTATGGCAAACGCGTCTGTATAAACGGGGGAATTCAGTGAAGGATCACTGCCATCCAGAGTAAAGTGGATCTCCGCGGTCGCGTCCGTGGACGAAATGCTGACGGTAATGGAATTGGTGTAAAAGCCGCCCCTGGGAGTTATCAGGACGGGCGGCGGCGCGCATTTGCCCGCGCTGACTGCGCCAAAGATGGATTGGATTTCCGAGGCATCCAGGGCGCGGTTGTAAATGCTCAATTCGTCAATCGAACCCAGAAACGTGCCATCCATTGTGCTATTCA
>QHOP01000442.1 GCA_003219345.1 Verrucomicrobiota bacterium | reverse complement strand
ACCAGGTCCGGCTGCGCCAGAGCCGCTCCGGCCAGCGCTTCTTCTCCAGTGTGAGCAACCGCGCAGGCCTCGTAGCCGAGACTTTTCAATCGCTCTTGAATGTCTTCGGCCAGGAGGCTCTCGTCTTCCACCACCAGGATGCGTGCCTTGTCCATACGCCGCGCTGTTGGGCTCCAGTATGTGGCGAACCGGCCGTGCCAGCGTGCCTGTTTTATTTTTTCGAGCCTTCGCCGGGCCGGTGGATCGGAATGCGCACGCCCACCGTGGTACCCTTGCCCTGCCGGCCAATGATATTGACTTCTCCGTCGAGCATGGTAGCGCGTTCTCTCATGCCGAGCAATCCGAGCGAGCGGGTGCCCGACAGTTCGCTCCCGGTCATGCCGCGCCCGTTATCCTGCACTTCGAGAATAAGTTTATCGCCTTCCTCCCTCAAGTGAACGTCCACCTGGGTCGCGTCGGCGTGACGGACAACGTTGGTGAGTGTTTCCTGAAAGATGCGGAAGACCGCCGTCGCCCGATCCGGGCCGAGGTCAACCTGCTTCAGGCCGCAACTGTACTGGCACTTGATGCCGGTTCTTTTTTCAAACTCGTTGATTTGCCATTCGATGGCCGCCTCCAGGCCCAGATCATCCAGCACCGGCGGGCGCAGTTCGGTGGCGATTTTGCGCACGGTCGCAATGATGGTGTCCACCCGCACAGGCAATTCCTCCAACTTTTCCTCGAATTGCTGGAGATCCTCCGTGCCGCTGACTTCAGCCACTTTTTTTTCCAGCAAGGCCAGGTCCATTTTCAAACCGGTCAGGCCCTGGCCCAGCTCATCGTGCACTTCGCGGGCAATGCGCGTGCGCTCCTCTTCCCGCACCGATTGCAAATACGCAGCCAGGGCGCGCAACTGTTCGCGCGAATCACGCAACTGTTTTTCGGCCCGCCTGCGTTCGGTGATGTCGCGCACGAAACCCGTGAACATCGGCGGGCCATCAAGGTTGACCTTGGTGATCGCCAATTCCACCGGAAATTCCTTGCCGTCGGCGCGCATGGCCGTTATCTCGACCCGTTTGCCCAGCATCGTGGCCTGGCCGCCAGCGAGGAAGCGCTCCAGGCCGCGGCGATGTTTGTCGCGCAGCGAGGGCGGAATGATGACCTCAGCCAGTTCATTGCCCATAACTTCAGCTCGAGCGCGCCCAAATATCTTTTCCGCGGCCGGGTTGAATTCGGTGATGCGCCCATGGTCGTTGATGGTGATGATGGCGTCCAGTGCTGAATTCAGAATCGAGCCTTTGCGCGCCTCGCTTTCCCGCAGTGCTTGCTCAGCTTCTTTGCGTGTCGTAATGTCTTCCAGGCTCCCCTCGTAGCAAATCACCTTGTCCTGTTCATTCCGTATGACACGCGCATTGACCTCGGCCCAGATGATTTTTCCGTCGCGGCGATAAAATTGCGTCTCGAACAGACGGATGATCCCCGACAGTTTGAGCGCGTTCAGCAGTCTGTGCCGCTCCTCTGCGTTGGCGAAGAAATTCAACGCCTTGACTGCCGACAGAGATTCCCGGTCCGGATAGCCCAACATTTCCATCAGGGCAGGGTTGGCATCCACGATTGTCCCGTCGGGACCGAACCGGAAAAGTCCCACCGGCACGTCATCGAACAGGCTTTGGTAACGCCGCTCCACGTCGTGCAGGGTTTTCCGTTGTTTCGTCCGCTCCAGGGCCATGTGCACGGCGGAGACCAGGCGTACGTAATGTTTGGGTGACTTGAGGACGTAATCGTCCAGCCCGGCTTTCATCGCTTGCACTGCGATCTCCTCGTTGCCGCTGCCGGTGAACATGATGACCGGACATTCCGGCCAGCGCCCTTTCACGGCGAGCACTACCGTGAGTCCATCGGTCCAGCGTAACTGGTAGTCCGTCACCACCAGATCCCAGCGGCTGGCTCCGATGGCTTGTGACAACTCACGGGCGTTAATGACCTGCCGGAACTGGCAGTTGGGAAATTCGCGGCTGATTTCCCGCCGCACCAGCGCACGGTCGTCCGGGTTGTCGTCCACGATCAGGATGTTCAAAAAGTCGTCCACGGTCATGCGGCGGTGCACTGGACCTGCGAGGCCAGTCCCGTCGGGTTGGGGTCGGCCAGCATGTCCGGGTTCTGATTCAGTGTCAGCCAGTAAGCGTCGAGCGTTTTGACGAGTTGGATCAACGTGTCAAAATCCCCTGGCTTGACCAGGTAGGAATTGGCGCCCAGATCATAGGCCCGATTGATGTCGGTGTTCAGACTGGAAGAGGTCAGCACGAGGACAATCAATGGTTTCAGGCGCGGTTGTTGCCGCAGCCACTCCAGGACTTCAAAGCCGTTTTTTCGAGGCATTTTCAGGTCCAGCAGCATCAACGCTGGCGAGGGATACCGCGTCGTGTCGTTGAACTGGCCTTGACGGCTCAGGTAATCAATCGCCTCCTGGCCGTCGCGCGCCACCTGCAACGGGTTTTTCAGACCGGCCTTCTGAAAGGCCCGTTGCATCAGGAAGACTTCGTTCACGTCATCTTCCACCAGTAAAATGGTAGAGTTCGATGTGTTCATGCGGTTTCCTCCGCCGCTGCCAATCCAGCGCCGGTGCCAGAACCAGGCGCACGCCGCGGCCTTCGAGCCGCTGACGCCATTTGCGCTTTACGGCTCCGGCAAACGCCGATTCATTTCCCGCCCACAGATTGTACGAATTTGAGCTCACACGGCCACTGTTGAAAATCCGTTTACGTCCTTTATAAGATTACAATTTGCCTTCTGACCGTGGCAGTGGGTAAAGACCTGAACTTCGCTGGGGCGGCCACCCCCCCTTTCAAATAACGAATTGTAGGATTCCCGCCACTGATTTTCGGCTTGACAGCCTGCAGCGCGGTAAGGCCAAGCGTTCAGACTCGGAAACGGTACAGTCGAAAGTTTAATCCTTCATTATGTAAAAAGATCGGCTTGACTGTCTATGGGGTAAAACCCTACCTTTGATACTCGGTCATCGCCCTATTCCCCTGGGTAGGGTTCATTCTATAGTACCTAGAGATGGAACCCAAAAACTCAGGTAAGCAGGAGGTGGTCATGAAGGCAGCCATGAAACGCAAAGAGAACAAAGCTCAACTCACCGACAGTCGCGCGCCTGAAACCAGCGCTGCGCTATTGCGCGAACTGGTGGCGCACTTGCGCCAGAACCGCACCCAGCTCCGCGAAGAGTGGGCCCGCCGCATCACCGACGCCGAGCTGCTCACCGCGATGAGCAAGGAGGAAATTTTCTCCGAAGCGACGTCCGTGTACGACAACTATGTGGAAGTGCTGGAGACCGGCAGTGTCGAAGCGCTCCAAGCGTACGCGCGCAGCCTGTCCGAGCGGATCATTCCGCGCGGTGTCGAAACGCACGAAGTCGTCGGCATCGTGCTGCTGTTGCGCGACGTGCTCGCCCGTTCTTTGTTCAAAAAATATCAGGCCGATTTCGAGTTGCTCAACCGCGTGCTGGACGCCTACGAGCCGGCTGGCGAACTTTCCACGCCGGTGCTCCAGGTTCGCGAGCGTTTGCTGATTTTGCCCATCATCGGCGTCATTGACGCCCAGCGCGCGCGCCAGTTGACCGAACAACTGCTGCGTGGTATCCGCCAGAACCGCGCCAAAGTGGTGGTCATCGACATTACCGGTGTACCCACCATTGACTCGACGGTGGCCAATCACCTGGTGCAAACGGTCGAAGCGTCGCGGCTCATGGGCGCCAGCGTCATCATCACCGGTTTGTCGTCCGAAATCGCGCAGACGCTCGTCACCATCGGCGTGGATTTGAGCAAGATGAATGCGGTCGGCGACCTGCAAGGGGGCATCGAGGAGGCCGAGCGCCAGCTCGGCTACATGGTCAACATGACCGGCGAACAGATTTTGGCGGAACCACCTGTATAGCTGCGTACACTTATGCATGTTCCAATTCTCAAACAAGGCGATTACCTGATTGCCACCATCCAATCGGTGCTATCAGACGCCGATTTGTTGCAACTGCGGGATGATCTGGCTGATCGCGTGGGCCAGTTCCGTTCCCGTGGTGTCATCATTGATGTCACCGTCCTCGACGTCATCGATTCCTTTGCCACCCGCACGCTGCGCGGCGTCGCGCACATGCTCAAGCTGCGCGGCGCGGAGACCGTCATCGCCGGCATTCAGCCGGACGTGGCGTTTGCGATGGTCCAACTCGGCTTGACGCTGGAAGGCGTGGGCACGGCGCTGGATTTGGAGGAAGGACTGGCCTTCCTCAATGCCAAAACGAAACGCGGCGGCAGCGTGTGGCGCGGGCCGATACCTTCGCGCTCAGCGCCCAAAGCGCCTCTCGATGCCCAGATCAGGAAGGCCAACCGGCGCCGTAAATGAGCACGTTCAACGAGGAACTTTGCGTGCCGATCAAATCGGACTCCGACATTGTCGAGGCCCGTCAGAAAGGACGGGCTTTGGCGATTCAGTTGGGGTTTAGCGGGAGTGACCCGACCGTCATTGCGGCCGCCATTTCCGAAGTCGCGCGTAACATCGTCAATCACGCCACGCGGGGTGAAATCGTTCTTTCCGGAATTCACGAAAGCAGCAGGCTGGGCATCCAGGTGCTTGCCCGCGACGAAGGGCCGGGCATCGCTGACATCGAGCAGGCCATGCAATACGGCTATTCCAGCGGCAAGGGGATGGGTGTCGGCCTGCCCGGCGCCAAGTGGCTCATGGATGAGTTTGACATTAAATCACAGGTCGGCAAAGGGACCAGCGTAACGATGCGAAAATGGGTGCGTTGATATGAGCACAACCCTGTTTTATCGCAAGCCCTTCATCGAATGGGGAGTCGCCACGCAGGCGATCCCCGGCCAGACTGTCTCCGGCGATCTGCACCTGGTCAAATCGTTCGGGCATGGGGCGCTGGTGGCGGTCGTGGACGGCCTGGGCCACGGCGATGAAGCGACCGCCGTTGCCAAAACCACCGTCGCGGTGCTGGAGGAAAATCCGGACCAGTCGGTTATTACGCTGGTCAAACGCTGCCACGACGCATTGCTCAAGACGCGCGGCGTGGTGATGACCCTGGCTTCGTTCAATGTGCTCGACAGCACCGTGAGTTGGCTGGGCGTTGGCAACGTGGAAGGGCTGCTGCTCCGCGCGGACAAAATGGCCATGCCGACTTCCGAATACCCCATGCTGCGCGGTGGCGTGGTCGGTTATCAACTGCCGCCCTTGCGCGCCAGTGTCATCGCCATCGGGCCGGCCGACCTGATGATTCTTGCCAGCGACGGCATCAGCAGCGGCTTTAACCGGGATTTGAACGCGTCGGACCCGCCGCAACAGATCGCCGACCGCATCATGAGTCTGCACTTCAAAGGGAACGACGACGCGCTGGTGCTCGTGGTGCGTTTCCTCGGAACCCGTCATGAGTGATCCCTTGCGCGAACTATCGGAGCAATACGCCTCCGCCCTGCAGAATTATCTGAAGACGGAAGGCGAGCAGGCGCTGCACCACGCCTACGAACTCGGACGCAGGCCCATCACGGATGGGTTGGGCGTGTTGGACATCGCCAAGATTCATCAGCAGGCGTCCATCGCTCTGCTG
>QHOP01000416.1 GCA_003219345.1 Verrucomicrobiota bacterium | reverse complement strand
ATCGAGGTCCGGCGAGGAAAGGTCATTATCAACGGGATACCTTTGATTGAACCCTACGCGCGCGGACGCGAAATCCCGCCACGGAACGAAATTCTTCTGAGAGACGATGAATATTTTGTCATCGGCGACAACCGTGATGTTTCAATTTGTTTCCCGGTTCGCAGGAGCGACATCATCGGCAAGGCCGTGTTGTGAAGAGGGTTTTGAAGATCATCACGGTCCTGGCGGTGCTCGCTTTGGGCGTGTGGATTTTTCGAATCCTGTTTCCCGGTGACGAAAAGTTGATTCGCAAGCTGCTGGTGGAAGCTGCGGAAACTGCCGCGATCAAGCCGAACGAAAACCCGCTCTTCAAACTGGCGGGTGCGAACAAACTGGTCGGTTTTTTCAGCTCGGATGCGGTCTTGAAGGTGGAGGTGTCAGGTGTGGACGTTCGTTCCATCAATGGCCGCGACGATCTTCTGCAGGCTGTGACCGCGGCGTGCGCAACTTTGCAGGAAGCAAAGATCCAGTTGCACCGGATCCACGTGAACGTGGACCCGGACAAACAATCGGCCAGCGCTCAATTCATAGTAACGGCTTACCTCAACGGCGGCAGCGATCCGATGGTGCAGGAACTGAAACTGCGGCTCAGAAAAATCGACAGCCACTGGAAGATCGCCCAGGTGGAGACAGTGAAGACCTTGGGTATGTAACGCGGCTCAGTTCGACTTCGACTCGCCTCGTTCCGCTCAGTCGGTCAATAACGTATTTTGTAGGAAGCGCCTCAACGTGGCAGGCTTTTATGGCGCTTGTTTGGTCCCATCCCTTCTCTTTCAAATGTTTGATCGCTGCGTCTTGATTGACTGTCAACGCTGGCAGCGATTAAAATTCATCTCCATGTCTGGAACCTTTGTTCCGCTAAAACCCCGTCTCCCCAGCGAGCCAAAGCTTTCAGTTCACCGCGCACAACTCACAACCCGAGCCCGGGAGTCATCTTCTCCAAAAGAAACAATCGTCAAACGAACCTGACGAAACGCAGCATCTCGGCTTCCTACAGGAGGCAACCGAGGAAACGGACAATCATACCATCCCTCCGTTCTCTCCGTTACCTTCTGTTCAAGACTCCTATGCGAGAGCTGCCTTCATTTTGGATGGAGAGTCTCTGGGTTTACAGCTTGTGTTTCTGGACCGTGCTGCGGCGTTGGATCGCCGTCGGGTTCAGGGTTTAAGAACCGGACTCTGCACTGGCCCGACTGAGTCCAAATAGGTGTTTAGCCGGAGGCCCTTCGGGTCCAAACTGCCAATCTGAAACTAAGACGAAGCTCCCACTCTGAGGACTGAAACGGAGATTGAAAATTTCCGTGATGAAATTCTTTTCCCTATTGACCGCGCGGGCTTAATAGGGGTTCGGCACTCCATTTCTCGGTATCGTCGTGACAATTGAGATCGAGTTCGAAAAGGTTAAAGCGCAAGAGGAAGGGCTAAGGCCCCCTCACACAACGAAAGCCGAAGGCGACGAGGGCATACGACGGGGTGTCGCCGCCACGATGGGCGCAACGCGTCCAGAAGGCGGCGGCGTAATAGCTGCCGCCGCGTATAACACCGGTGACAAACGAGTTAGAAGCGGAGCCGCGTGGATCCGTGCCTCCTAAATACGGGCTACCTGCCGGATACGGCTGGCCCGCATACCAATCCCAACACCACATCTGTTCATTTCCAGCCATGTCGTAGAGTCCATAGCCGTTCGGCGCAAAATACCCCACCGGACTCGTGTAGGGCGCTCCTCCATTCGTGAAAGCTGCGTTGTAGCCATTCGGTCCCAAATCGTAGCTATAGCTGTTGGTGTCTGCGTAGTAGTTGGCTAAACTTTCGGAGATGACGTTGCCCCACGGAAACCGTTGCCCACTCAACCCACCCCGCGCCGCCTTCTCCCACTCCGCTTCTGTTGGCAACCGATAGCCGCTGGCGGTCCAATTTGCATAAGGCGGCACCTCTCCATTGGTAAACACTTGAGTAAACCCCGCATCCGTGTAGTACACCGGAGTTAAACCTGCCTGCTCGGACCTCGCATTGCACCACTTGACCGTGTCATACCAATCCAGCGTCTGCACTGGATGATTCGCCGCCTTGCCAGAACCCGCATTCTTGAAGCCATATCCGGCGTTCGTGGCCCAATCATATACCGACTGCCATTGACTGTAGCTCACGAGGTTCACGTCCATCCAAAATGCCGACACCGTTACGTTAGTGGGGGTCGCGTCAGTAATGTCAGCATCATTGATAGAGTTTCCGATCGTGAAAGTACCTGCTGGAATCAAGACCATGCCGGCGGGTGGGTTGAAATCAATTAGGAGGTTGGTGTTCACGTCATTGGCGGTCGGAATCTGGACATAGTCCACCCAATTAGTTCCTCCGGGCAGGATTGCGACGGTCTGGATGGTATAGGTCGCGCCGGGCTGCGCGTTGCTCCAGACCAGTGTGCCATCGGGTTGGAACGCGGTAATTGTCGTTGCCGCCCGGCCGCAAATCCGGAAAAACCGCGTCCCTTGGGCAGTGGCCGGATGAATCCCAGCGAACATGGCCAGGACGATCAATAAATTAGTTGTCTTAAACAGCCTCATGCGTGGAACGACGCCGAACGATGCTGACGCAGCCTATTCTTTATATGGAAAAAATGCGATGCTGTTGGATAACAGCCGCCTGACATTGAATCCGGTTCTTCCTCTATTCACGCGTAAATCCTATGCGAGTGCAGAGGGTCGGGCAACCGCAAAGGAAGGTGTCAGGATCGCGGTTTTCGCGGCGAACGGCGAAATCCATTCTGCACCCACAGCCGCCAGACCATGAAAAACGCTTCACACATTATCTTGGTGGACATCTTTGAAGTCCCCAGAAAGCGGTCGGTGAAAATGATTGGCACCTCAACAATCTTCATTCCCTGTCGCCAGAGCTTGTGCGTCATTTCAATCTGAAAACTGTAGCCGTTCGAGCGGACGTTGTGGAGGTCGATGGCTTGCAGCGCGCGGCGGCGAAAACATTTGTAGCCGCCGGTCGGGTCGGTGAACGGCATGCCAGTGACGATCCGAACGTATTTGGCGGCGCCCTTGCTCAGCATGAGCCTGCTCAGCGGCCAGTTAACGACCCGAATGCCATCGCCGTAGCGCGAGCCGAGCACGAGGTCGGCGTCTTGCGCAGCCTCCAGGAACTTCGGGACATCGTCCGGGTTGTGCGAAAAGTCGCCGTCCATCTCGAAGATGAACTCGTAGTCGCGTTCCAACGCCCAGGCGAACCCGGCGCAATACGCGCGTCCGAGGCCGTTCTTTTCCGTCCGATGCAGGACGTGAATCCGAGGGTGCCTCGAGGCAAGTTCATCCGCCACTTTGCCCGTGCCGTCGGGCGAGTTGTCATCGACGACCAGCATGTCCACGGGCACGGGCAGGGCGAGCAATCGGGCCGCCAGCGGCGCGAGATTGTCGCGCTCATTGTAGGTCGGCACGATGACGAGAGTTTTGCTGCTCATGGCGCCAGGACTCTCAGACTAATAAATAATCGGATGGCTTAAAACAAGCAGGAAGCGTGCGAAGTGGCACAGTTTGGTCGGGCGTGGCAACCCATCAACCGGGCATCACGCCAGCGCCTCGTTCCCTTTCCGCGGCAACAGCGGCTTGAGCGGACACTGGTCGCAGAGCGGATTGCGCGTGCGACAGAAATGTTTTCCCACCATCACGAGTTGCGCGTGGTAGTCCTGCCAATAGACCAGTTGTTGAGCGGGCGGTTTTCCGTCCAGCGCCGTCTCACAAAGCGCCTTCAACTCGTCGTAGCTCGCGTCAGTGTCGCACCAGTTGTGGCGGTGAAAAATGCGCCTGGTGTAAGCGTCGATCACGAAGCTGTGATGTCCGCCGGCGTAAAGCAGCATGCTGTCGGCGGTCTCCGGCCCGATGCCGTTGATGGCCAGCAGACGTTGGCGCACCGTCAGCGTGGCGCCTGTACCGCTATCCGTGAACCGTATACCCCTCATCCCGTCCTTCTCGCCCAGCCGGGGAGAAGGTGCCCGGAGGGCGGTTGAGGGGGTTCCGACCGGTTCATGGCTTCGATTCACGTCCGGATTTTGGAGGTGTCCCCTATCCATGAAAGTTCTCGTGGCTTGCTCAATTTCTCTGCCAGGGACGCCGCGCTGCGGCGTCCGGTCGGCGCGGCGCGGCGACGCCACCTTCAGGTTGCGACCTCGTCGCGCTGCGAACAAGCCCTTCAAATCGCCGTCGAACTCTTCGACCAAAAGGCGGAGAGAAGAGCGGAGTCGGCGGGCCTTCACATTGAAATAACCGGCCGGTCGAATCAGCCGCGCGAGTTTCCGTTCGGGCAGGGCGAAGAGTTTTCGCGGTTCCAGCACGCCCGCGGCTTTGAGACGGGCGATGGCGCGCTCGACATTGGTCCAATTGGTGTTTTGGGTGAGGATGGCGCCGACGCAGACCTCAAACGGCGTTTCACCCGGCCACCAGTGCTGGTGGCCGAAACGTTCACGCATCAGCGCGTAGGCTCGCCGTAGCGCCGGAGGCCTGGCGGAATTTTGGTCAATGTTCGACGCGCAGAATTGCTTCACGCGCCGTTGATAGCACAGACTCGTGGAATGCGCCACACTCCGGGTGACTTCGCCGTCCGCCTCGTGACCTCGGCGGCGACGCGCAAAAAGTTTGTTGGCAACCGGGGACAGGCTGCTTAGCCTTGACACATGCTGGCGGCGGTAGACTCAAATGCCATTCTTTTTGCCTCGCTGATTTCCGATTTGGCCAACTGGCAGTTCGTGCTTACCAACCCGGTCTTTTTGCTGATGACGGCTTTTCAACTCTGGATGTTCATTGACGCTGTGCGACGGGAGGAATGGATTTGGGCTGTGTTTATCTTCATCGGTTTCGGTCTGAGCGCGCTGCTTTATTTCTTTCTGGTGTACCGCGCGGCGCCGTCGGCCACGCGCGGGTTCGAGTTGCCGGGCGCGTACGATCGCCGGCGCATCAAAGAACTGCAGGCGCAGATCCATCACCTGGACAAGGCGCATCATCATTCGCAGCTCGGGGACATTTATTTTCAACGCGGCAAACTGGACCCGGCGGAGGGGTGTTATCGGGCCGCCCTGGAGCGGGACCACGAGGACATCGACACGCGTTCGCACCTTGGCCAGTGCCTGCTCCGGAAAAAGAAACTGGCGGAAGCGCGTCCGCTGCTGGAGAAAGTGTGCGCCGAGAACCCGAAGCACGATTACGGGCATTCGCTGATGGCTTTGGCGGAAACGCAAGCCGCTTTGGGCGAAACGGAGGCGGCAATTGCGACCTGGAAAAAGGTGCTGGAAGACCATTCCTACGCGCGTGCGCGGGTTCAACTGGCCGAGCTCTATCTGCAGAAACAGGAGCCGCGACTGGCCAAATCCGAATTGAATGAAGTTGTGGCCGATGACGCGCACGCGCCGGCGTTTCAACGCAAACGGGAACGCGTCTGGGTGCGGCGGGCGAAAGCGCTGGCGCGTAAAATCGGTTGACCGATTCACTGTAAGCGGAAAATCTTCATGCCGTCGCAATTGTTTTATGGCAACGACAGCCACTGCCTCAGTCCGCCGGCGCGCCGCGCTCGCAAAGCGCGTCGAAAAAATTGTCGCGACAACTCCGGTCTTCGACATCCACACGCACCTCTACGATCCTGCGTTCCGGGACCTGCTGCTTTGGGGGATCGACGACCTCCTGACTTATCATTATCTGGTGGCCGAGGCGTTCCGATACTTTGACATCCCGTTCGAGAAATTCTGGTCGCTTTCCAAAACGCAGCAGGCGGATTTGATTTGGAACGCATTGTTCCTCCGGCACTCGCCGATTTCAGAATCGTGCCGCGGGGTCTTGACGACGCTGAATCTGCTCGGATTGGATGTGAAGAAACGCGACCTGGCCGCCTTGCGCCGCTGGTTCGCCAAACAGAATCTGGAAAAGCACGTCACGCGCTGCCTGGAACTGGCGGGGGTGGCCAAAATTTGCATGACCAACTCGCCGTTCGACGACGTGGAGCGGCCCCTGTGGCAGAAAGGGTTCCGACGCGACGAACACTTTGTGGGCGCCTTGCGCATTGACCCGTTGTTGCTGGATTGGCCGGGCGCTGCGCCGCGCCTGGCGCAATGGGGATACAACGTCGGCGCGGGGTTGTCCGATCCGGTCGTCGGCGAAGTGCGCCGTTTTCTGGCGGACTGGTCGAAACGCATCGGCGCGAAATATTTGATGGTTTCGCTGCCGCCGGACTTTAAATTTCCGGAACAGAACAATTGCGCGCAATTGGTGGAGAAGGCCGTGTTGCCGCACTGCCGCGAGTTTGGCCTGCCGTTGGCGCTGATGCTCGGAGTGAAACGCGCCGTTAATCCGCAGCTCCGGCTGGCCGGCGACGGCGTCGGCCGCAGCGACCTGCAGGCCCTGCAAAATCTGTGCGCCGGCTTCCAGGAGAACAAATTCCTCGCCACAGTGCTGTCGCGGGAGAACCAGCACGAACTGTGCGAGGAGATGACGCGTATGCGTTTGGAGTTGCTCGGATTGAGCGTCACGCTCCAGCACTCCGACGCCCGCGTGTTGGACCAGCTCGTTTACAAGTGGACCCACTTCCGGGAGGTCATTTCAACTGCGCTGACGGACAAATACGGCAACCTGTCGCGCGCGGGCTGGGAACCGACGACCGCGGAGGTCGAGCGCGATGTGAAGGATCTTCTCGGCGGCGCCTTTGAGCGCTTTTGTCGGGAGTGAGCGTCCAGCCCGAGACATGCGGCGGTGCTGCTGCGCCACTGTGCGCCGCGGCAGCGGCGCACCCACCAAATCCAAGTCAGGACACCGCCGCGCGACAGAAAACTTGACGTTGAACCGCCGCGCCAATAGCTTCGTGCGTCCATGGATTGAACGCGAAGGAATGAAATCTCATCCGGCGCCAAAAGAAGCAGAATCTGTCATCCAATGAATTCAGTTTCAGGGCTCACCTTGTTGTTCGGGTTTGTGTTTTGTTCGGCTTTGCCCTCAGTGGCGGCGAGCGTGAATGACGGCACCAGTACCAACAATCTGATTCAGCTCTCGAACATCAATGGCACAGGTGAAGCGGCGGACAACCTGAACGTGGATACAAATGGCTTTTTGGTCGCTGCCCAGTCACCGGTTCAAAGTGATTTCGCTTTGCACACGGTTTGGTATGCGCGTGATGTTGTGCCAACCGGTGGTGTTTATACTGTTTCCGCGGATTTTCAGCCTGCCGATGCAAGCCCCAAGCGCCGTGGCGGCGTGATGGGCTGGCTGAGTCTGACTTCCAGTAACGGGATTGCCCTTCAGGTCATCCCGAACGATCCTTCAACCTTGGTCACGTTCCGCGTTTCCGTGATTGATTTTTCCGCGGGCAACCCGAATGACAACGACAGTTTCGGTCATTTGTTCGACACGAACGGAACGGCCGCAGAGCTATCTGGCGCGGCGGAGTCAGCGGCCGACCCGAATTATGCCACGACCAACTTCGCAACTTTCCGATTGGACTTTTCCGCGCCGACGGCGGCGGACTTGGCAGCGCTGTCCAACGCCACTGCTCACGTCACGGCCAAGGTTTTCCAGACCAATGCCGTCGGCGCTCCCATTCAGGTCGGACCGACAATTGAACTGTTGACCGATCTTCCGCGACCAGCGCCGACTGTTCATCGGCTCGGTTATCTCGCAGTTTGGTTTTCGTTCTTTGAAGCCGGAGACATTATTGGGTATCTCGACAATCTCATCGCCTCGGGTGAAGTGGGCGCCGCGCCCAATGTCCTGCCTTCGATCGATATCACCAGCCCCACGAACGGCGCGACCTTCACTGAGCCGGCCAACATTACGATCCAGGCCATGGCCACGGACAGCGATGGGTCGGTTGCGCGGGTGGATTTTTTTGCCGGCACCAACCATTTGGGCACGTCCACGAACAGTCCTGCCAGTCTCACCTGGACCAACGTTGCTGCGGGAAGGTATTCGCTGACAGCGCAAGCAACGGATGATCGCGGCGGAACGAGCACGTCCAACCCGGTGAATGTCACGGTCACGGCCGTAACCGGCGGCGGTCCCACGTTGACGATTGTGCGCACGGGGAACACACTCGGGATTTCCTGGACGGCGACCGGCTACCAGTTGCAAATGAAGACGAACCTTTCTTCGTCAAGCTGGACAGACGTGCTCACCAATACGGTGAACCTCACCAATGTCACGCTGCAAATTACGTCGGACACCATGTTCTTCCGGCTGGTTCAGGTCGGTGCGCCCGGCGGGCCGACGCTGGCGATTCAACTGAGCGGGAACGTGCTGACAGTTTCCTGGCCTGCACAAGTGACTGGCTACCGGCTACAATCCAACACAAATCTTTCGACCACCACCTGGGCCGATGTTCCCTCGGCGAATAACCAGGCGACGGAGAACGCGTCCGTGCCGGCCAAATTTTACCGGCTGATTAATCCCTGAATCGTGTGCTCCGGAGTGATTCCGGGATTAATGGTCTATGCGACAGGGCCGGCCCACGCCGTACAGACCAAAAGAAGGCTTTCCATGAACCGACCCACCCCTGACCCCTCCCAGGAGGAGAACTCGGCAAGCGTGCCCGACATTGACTCCCCTCCTCCGGAGGGGTTGGGGGTGGGTTCATGGCCCCAACTCACGTCCACTTTTTGGAGGTGTTCCCACACCGTGAACCTCGTAGTAGCAGCCGACGTGAGGAGGCTCATTCCATTTCGGCTGAAGGAAGTTGGAGCCTCCTCACGTCGGCTGCTACGGGTTCAAGGGTTCAATGCGTGAAGTTTTTCGGGGAGTTCCCTCCACGCACGCGGAAGACTAATCGAACCATTCGTCTTCGGTATCGAACGCAGGCACGGGGATGTTGATGATTTTCAGTTTGCCGATGGCGCGGTGCCGGCAGCCGGGTTTGATGTAAATCGCTGTCATCGGTTTGACCGGAAACAGTTTGCCGTCCAGTTCCATCTGCCCTTCGCCTTCGAGCACGAGGTAAATCTCGGTCATTTTTTTGTGATAATGCGCTTGGGCGTCCTGCTGAATGTCCACGACATGAACGCTCGCGACGGTTTCTTTCGAATCCGCAAACGCGCGGCGCGCGAAACCGCAAGGACACTTCGTGGGCGGGATTTCATCGAGCTGGGCAATTTGGTAGTTGGGCATAATGATTTACTTTGATTGCGACACAAAAATCAGATTGGTCATTTTTCACTGCGAGTTACAGAAATGAACCGAAGGTGATGAAACTTGGCGAATCGATAAAAAGATCGCCCGTAGGAATGTCACTTCCTATCGACTCCTTGAGCGGTTTCCCATCGTCATCGACCCCATCTGGCCCGACGCTGTAAAGCAGGAAGCCCTCCGATCGAACCCGATAAATCATGCCTTTGGTGAAGAAAGGGTCTTGTGGAAGCGCTTTTAAATATTGCGGGACTAATTCACCCAGGTCCTTTGGTAGCGTCGCGTTTTCCAAATGGTAAGAGCGAACGGCTGCCTCCGTAAACAACAGCCGGGTTTTCGCCTCATAGGCTTTCAGATGGCGGGTGAAAAGAAGGCGTTGTTTTTTTGTTCGATTCTCACCGAAAAAGCCGGTCAGTTTTGCTTTCCAAAGGGAAAGGCGCTCCTTCCAGTTTGTGATCATCGCTCTCTCAAAAGCTGCCTCGCGCGGCCAGACTGTTTCAATCGGTTCACGGCGCTGATCAATCTCCTCGAGAGCATGAATGATTTCCCGGCATTGCGACAGGCTGAGCCGGGAAAGGTTCCGATGTAAAGCAAGGATACCAACATGTTCGCAAGCCACCCCGACGAGCTTGTCGATCATCAGGCCACCACGGCCAATTTCTTCCCCATACCGGATTGTTTCCAGATAGGTTTGGATAACATCGTCAATGTGCGCTTCCATTTCCGCCAACTTACCCTCCGCTGCCAGGACCCAGCAAAGGCGTTTCAAATCCATAAGGCGTTGGGGTGAAAAAACCGCAGGAGACCCATAGTATCCGTTCGGGACGTAGCATCGACGGCTCAACCCTGTCCGGGTTAATCGGATGGCTTCGCGGTTTTGGGCGACAAAGGCGACTAATTCCTCCGTTTTCTCTGTATTCACTTTCAGAGGGTCACCAACGATGTACTTGGTTGCTTTGATGAAATCATCATAACCATTGGGATTGGGCAGGGGCGCGGGTGGAGGTGGCCGGCTCAACTGAATCGTTCCGTAAACCATCAGTCCCAACAGTATCAAGGCCGCCGTGATCCGTAGCGTCTTGCCCGGTTTGAATTTCTTCTCCGCCATCGTGCGTCAACAGATTGACAAGAAAACCGGCAACGTCAACCGTAGCGTCCGCACATCATGTAACGAATGAAACGACATCTTATTTCGACCGCGTCGGTTCTTCTGGTTCAGGTGGTCGCAACGTTGCAGGCAGCCGAAAAAATCAATTTCGAACAGCAGATCAAGCCGATCCTCGAATTCGACTGCGTCCGCTGTCACGGGCCGGAAAAACCCAAAGGCAACCTCCGTCTGGACACGCGAGCCGGCGCGTTGAAGGGCGGAGACGACGGCACGGCGCTCGTGCCCGGCAAACCGGACCAAAGCCCGCTTTACACCAGTACGATTTTGCCCGCGGACGATGACAAGCACATGCCGCCCAAGGGCGATCCGTTGAAAAAGGACGAAACGGAGCTGCTCCGTCACTGGATCGAGCAAGACGCCGAGTGGCCCGAAGGGATGCCGCCGCTGATCGCCCGCAAACTGGAGGCCGCGCCGGCCGGCGACGAAGCGGAGGTCGTGGCGAACATTTACAAACTGATCCTGTCGCGGCCCGACGTGAAGAGCGAAGCGCAGATGACCGCCTACACGAACGACATCCCCGGCGCGCCGGTGAAATATGGCATGGTGCCGATTCACAGCGGCGAGTTTTTGATGGGTAGTCCGGACCATGAGCCCGGCCGCAAGCCGGATGAAGGTCCACGGCACAAGGTGAAGATTTCCGCTTTCTGGATGGGCCAATGCGAAGTGACGTGGAATGAATTTGAGTTGTTCATGTATCCGGATGAAGAGCGCAAGTTCAAAGAGACAATCCAGACCGATCCGTATGTGGACAAGGTCTCCGATGCGGTCTCGCGTCCGACCAAACCGTATGTAGAGATGAGTTTCGGCATGGGGCGCGACGGTTATCCGGCCATCAGCATGACGCAGCACGCGGCGAACAAATACTGCGAATGGCTCAGCGCGAAAACGGGGCAGTTCTATCGTTTGCCGACCGAGGCCGAGTGGGAGTACGCCTGCCGCGCCGGCACGACCACCGCGTATTCGTTTGGAGACGATGCCTCGAAGCTCGGCGACTACGCCTGGTTCGAGAAGAACAGCGATGCCAAATACCAGAAGATCGGACGGAAGAAGCCGAATCCGTGGGGTCTTTACGACATGCACGGCAACGTGGCCGAGTGGTGCCTCGACCAGTACACGCCGAACTACGAACAGTTCGCCAGCGGCGCTGTTGTCGATCCGTGGGTCAAGGCCACGAAACCTTATCCGCACGCCGTGCGGGGCGGTTCGTGGGATGAACCGCTGGAGAAGCTTCGCAGTGCTGCGCGGCGGGCGTCCGACAAATCGTGGAAGATGCAAGACCCGCAGTTGCCCAAGAGCATCTGGTATCATACCGACGCGCAATTTCTCGGCTTCCGCATGGTTCGGCCGTTGAAGGTGCCTCCGGCGGAGGAGATGGCCAAATACTGGAACAGCGGCGTGGAGAAGGACTAGCCTTGAAGCGAGACTCACCAGGTGGACAATACGTGGACGCGGATAATCCACCTCATTGCCTCGGTGGCAGGTGGCAGGCGCACCTCGACACTACCACCAAGTGATGTGACGCACGTATTCCCCTCACCCGGCCTGAAGGCCACCCTCTCCCCATCGGATGGGGAGAGGGACAGGGTGAGGGGTCTTGGGCAATTTTGCAGACCGGACTCGATAGGGTGTTAGTGCCAAGCAACTCAGTCGCCGGGGCGACGGAGGAAGGAAGTGGAGGACGCCTGGGGAGCTGATAATCCACCTCGTTACCTCGGTGGCTACGGCTCGCGGAAGTATTGGACAAGCCGCGTGGGAAAAGGGTAATTTTCCTTCGTCTCAATCCATTTGCGGTGTATGAACGGCCGCGAAGAGTTTGGCATCGAAACGATCAACCGAATCAAGTGAACTTGCTATGAACGAACCGAACAATCCCAATTCGCCGGCACCGAGCACCCGCCGGGATTTTCTCAAGAAAACTTCGACCGCCGTTGCGGGTGGCGCTTTGCTGGGCAGCTTGTCCGTCGAGCGCGGCGCGCACGCGGCCGGGAGCGACACGCTGAGAATCGCGCTTATCGGCTGCGGCGGCCGCGGTTCAGGCGCGGCGGATCAGGCCCTGAGCACGGCAGGCAGCGTCAAACTGATTGCAATGGCCGATGCCTTCAAAGACCGTCTGGACGGCAGCTTCAACGAATTGAAGAAAAACCACCAGGACAAGGTTGAGATCAGCGACGATCACAAATTTGTCGGCTTTGACGCATACAAACACGCGATCGCGCTCGCGGACGTGGTGGTTCTGGCGACACCGCCGGGCTTTCGCCCGATCCATTTCGAAGAGGCGGTTAAGCAGGGGAAGCACATTTTCATGGAAAAGCCGGTCGCGACCGATGCACCCGGAGTGAGGCGTGTGCTGGCCGCGGCTGAAGAAGCGAAGAAGAAGAACTTGAAAGTGGGCGTTGGCCTCCAGCGCCATCACCAGCTCGGTTACATTGAAACGCTGAAGCGTCTCCACGACGGTGAAATCGGCGACATCACCGCCATGCGTTGTTACTGGAATGGCACGACGCCGTGGGTGCATCCGCGCGCGGAACTGGAAAAGCACGCGGGCCGGAAGCTGACCGAGATGGAATATCAGATGCGCAACTGGTATTACTTCGTCTGGCTCTGCGGCGACCACATCGTCGAACAACACATCCACAACCTCGACGTGATCAACTGGGTGAAACAAGGCCATCCGGTTCGCGCTCAGGGCATGGGCGGCGTCGAGGTCCGCAAAGGGCCGGATTACGGGGAAATCTTCGACCATCACGCGGTCGAGTTTGAATACGCGGATGGTTCCCGCTGCTTCAGTTATTGCCGCCACATCAATGGATGCTGGAGTGATGTTTCCGAGCATGTGGTGGGCACGAAGGGCTCCTGCCACGTGGGCGGCGGCAGAGGTGAACACACCATGCGCGATGTCAAAGGCGAAAGCACCTGGAAATTCAAGGGTAAAGGAAAAGATCCCTATCAGCAGGAGCACGACGATTTGTTCGAGGCAATCCGCAACAACAAGCCCTACAACGAGGCCGAATACGGCGCGCACAGCACGATGACGGCGATCTTCGGTCGGATGGCGACTTACTCCGGCAAAATGATCGAATGGGAGGACGCGATTAACTCCAAAATCAGCGTGATGCCCCGACACTTCGCCTGGGACGCCGAACCGCCGGTTAAACCGCGGCCGGACGGGTGGTATGACCACGCCGTGCCGGGAAAAACGGTCGTAATCTGATCGGTCTTTGCCGACCTTATCCTGCTGACCCGCAGCCCGAACCAGGTGCGGGTCTTTTCTTTTCCAGGCGTTGAGTCCTTATACTCGTCTGGCGAAACCCGCGGCCCTGCCGGGCAACTCCAGGACTTCGACAATGCCGTGAGGTATCCGAAACGTGGGTCGCGGTCGTAGGGCAGCCATCCTGGCTGCCGGTTCTGCGGGCATCCTTGCCTGCAGAACGCTTGGGCGGCAGGATGCCGCCCGAAACGGCAGGCTGGAAGCCTGCCCTGCGCGCCTTCCAAGGTCCATGGTTCCGAGGCGCTGCCAATCCTGAAACTTCAGGCTGCCCCTGAACGCTGGTATCGCGCAGGCTTTCCAGACTTCGCGACAGATCGGCAGGGCATGCCACAGCGCGACTCTGGCCACCATCAAAGAGTTTTACGGCGCTTCGTAAAATCGTTTGAAACGACTCGATTCGGCCATCTCGATTCTGTCGCCCGGCATCCGCACCATGTGGACCGCCGCGCCTCTCGTTTTTTCGACCAGCCTTGCTCCAGCCTCCGGTCCGAGCACGCTGATGGCCGTGGACAAACCATCCGCCGTGATTCCATCGGGCGCGATGACCGTGACCAGGCTGTGATCGGTCAGACCGATGCCGGTGTGTGGATCGACGATGTGCGAATAACGTTTGCCGTCAATTTCCAGGTGTTGAAAGAGATCGCCTGACGTAGCCAGGCCGGCGTTCGCGAGCAAAACAAATCGCGCCGGAGGAGCGTTCGTCACGTCGAGCGGCGCCACCTCGATGCGCCAACCTCTCTTGCCGGGTGGCGGGTCGCCGGCGACCATGTCACCGCCGCCCGAAACCAACGCGCGTGTGACGCCGCGCGCGCGCAAAACTTTCAACGCTGCGTCCACGGCATAGCCTTTGGCGATGGCGCCCAAATCCAATCGCATGTAAGGCACGAGCAGTCGCGCGGCATGGCATTGCGGGTCAAGCACCAGGTTCCGATAGCCGACGGCTTTCAACGCTTCCGCGAGTTTGGCCGGGGCAGGCAATCTCTTTTCACGCCGCGCCTTGCGCCACAGGCTGACGACCGGCCCCACCGTCACGTCGAATGCTCCGTCCGTGCGCTGCGCCAGCTCTTGCGAGCGTTTCAAAACGAACCAGAGGTCTGCGCTGGCCTGGACGGCCCGTCCGGAGCCGGCGGTTTGTGAAAGCCGGCTGAGTTCGCTGTCCGTGTCGTAGTCGCTGAGGATGTCGTTGAGCTGCGTGATGCGGCCGAACGCCGCGCGCGCTGCCTGGTCAGCAGTCGGTTTGTCCGGCGCGTACAGGACGATGCGGAATGGCACGCCCATTTGCGGCTCGGTGAACTCGAACCGATTCGGTCCAGATGAGTGTGGAGCCGCGCACGAGGCGGCCAAAAACAAAAGCAGCGCGCCGAAACTTCGACCCAATTGGCCAACCGCCGCGTGAACGACTTTCGGTTGTCGCATGGCGCATCGTAAGCCGAACGTTTCTGCGATTTCAATCCGCGGCGCTATTTCCGATTTGCCGCCGTTGGCAGAGTGATTATTCTCGCGGTCATGGCATACCGGACATTCATTTCTTGGGGTTCAGTTCTCGCGGCATTTCAAGCCGTCGCGGCGGAGCAGACGAGCACTGCGGTCGTTGATAAAGGAACGAAGTCTTTGGACTGGTGGAAGGAAAAAATCAGCCATTACATTGACACGCACGGGCCGGCATTGGCTGGGGCCGTGATTGTCCTGGTGGCAGGTTTTTACGCGAGCCGTCTGCTCGGCAGGTTCCTCGCGCGATGGCTGGATCAAAAACCGATCGAACCGCCAGTGCGATTGCTGATGGTTCGAGTCACCCGGCTGCTCGTCATTGTGCTCGCGCTGGTCATCGCGCTTGGCACGGCCGGAGTGGACGTGACCGCGCTGGTCGCGGGAGTTGGCGTGGCAGGCGTGGGCGTCGGTCTCGCGATGCAAGGGGTGCTCAGCAATCTTGTCGCCGGACTGACGATCATTTTCACGAAGCCGTTTCGCGTCGGCGAGTACGTCGAGATGCTCGGCGTGCAGGGACAAGTGGAAATGATCGAACTGTTTTCCACCATCTTGATTCACGGGGATCGATCGCGCGTTGTTATTCCCAACCGCAGGATTGTCGGAGAAATCCTGCAAAACTACGGCCATATCCGGCAGCTCGACTTGACGGTGGGCGTGGCGTACGACTCCGACCTCTCGGAGACGATCGCCATCGTCCGGGACGTTCTCGGGCAAAATTCGCGTGTGATGAAAGACCCGGCGGCGGGAGTCGGAGTGACGATGCTGGCCGATTCCTCGATCAACATCGCGATCAGGCCGTGGACCACCGTCGCCGATTACGGTCCGGCCAGGGCCGAGCTGTATCAGGCGATTGTCGAGCGGTTCCGCGAGCGCCACATCTCGATTCCTTTCCCGCAGCGCGAAGTGCGGATGCTCCACGGTCAGGAGGGCGCGGCTGCCAGCAGCGAACGAATCTGACTGAGCGATGCCGTTCCGGTCGTTCCGAGTTGATGGATCACGACGGAGGCCGCGGCCATCGCAATCTCCATTGCTTCCGATATGGTTGCGCCTGCTGCTAACGCCGCTGCGAGGTTGGCTGTTACCGCGTCGCCGGCGCCGACGATGTCGATCGGGCCGCGGACGGGCAGGGCAGGGACGTGTTCCAGTTCGCCATCGGGCGACGCGCCGAGGATGCCGCGTTCGGACAAGGTGACAAAGACGCAGCGGCCTTGCTTGCGTGCGAGCGTTGCTGCGATTGTTTTGATATCTTCGAGGTCAGGATTCTTTTGCCCCGTCCCGGTTAGCGTGGACAACTCAGCGGCGTTCATTTTGAACGTCACAGGCGGATAACCGCGCAGTCCACGTCGGCTATCGGCCAGGATCATGAGGTTGGGCAGTGGTTTGATGATCGAGTTGATGGTTTCGAGAACTTCTTTGGTTACGACGCCGGTTTCGGGAACGTCCACTTGGTCCAACACAACCATCGCATCGATTTCCCGCGCCAGCGTCCGGACTGAGTCCATGAGCCGGCCTTGGACGAGCGCAGGAGTGGGCATCCAGTTCTTGCTGTCGAGCCGGTTCAGTTCCATCGGCGGCTTGTCGGGCTCCATCATCAGCGGTTTGCAATAGGTGAACGTACGGCGCAGTTCGGTTTGGACAAAATGATCGAGCTGGATGCCGGATTTATGTTGCAGCGTCCGGCGCAATTCAAACCCCTCGCCATCCTCGCCGCAAAAGCCCACAGGAAAAATTGCGCCGATGTCCAACGCCGAAAGATTGTTCAGGATCGTCCCGGCGCCTCCGGGCTGTGAACGGACCTTGACGACGTTGTGCACGGGCAGGCCGGTTTCGATGGAGATTTCCCGTTTAGCAGGGTCGATTTCCAAATAACGGTCGAGGCAGAAATCACCGACGATCACGATGCGGAGGTGAGCGTAACGGTTGGTGATCTTCTCAAATCGAGCCAGGTCCATGAGGTTTGCGGCCTAAATCTTTTGTAGCGCGTGAAACAGCTGGCGCAGAAACAGCACGTTGTCGCACTGGACGTAGCGCATCGTGCCGCCCATGCGCGAGTAACTTTTGCAGAAGCGGAGGTAGTAGGCCGGATTGTCCTTGGGCGGCTCGCCTTTGGTCCAGTCCCAGTTGCCGCCATCCTGTAAATCGACGACGTAAATCGTGTGGCCGCTAACAATCGGGCGGCCCGTTTGCAGCCGCAGATTGTTCACACAGCTCAAACTTTTCTCGAACACTTGCGGGCCCATGATCGCCGACCCGATCGAGAGGACGACGCCGCCGTCAAGCTTTTCAACCGAAGCGCCGAACAACCGGAAATCGATGTCTGCGGCGCGCCCGATAACGGCGCCGTTGAACATCGGATGGTTTGAAATGA
>QHOP01000441.1 GCA_003219345.1 Verrucomicrobiota bacterium | reverse complement strand
AAGCGTCACAATGGATTTCGATCTCAACCGGTTGAATGGGATCAGCTCCGCGCCGCAAAACGCCGTTACGCTGCAATTCGCCGTCGCGGCCAATTCCTTGTTTAGCATTCTCGTCTTTAACGATCTCCTGCGCGGCCCTGAACAGGGTTCGATGGCGCTCATCCCGCAATCCCCAAACCTTTCGGGATATCCCTCTATGTTAAGCGCATCTATCAACCACCTCGTCGTGGAAAAACTTCCGTCGAATGAGGCTTTTGATCTTGCCGTGCGCGACAGCAAGAGCGGGTTCGTCTTCTTCAACATTGAAGGACATCAATACGATTACGATGCCAACGCGCAGTTGCTGAGCATCACAGGCGGACGGCTGCTGGTCTCCAAAGAATTCGCGGAGTCCATTGGCCGCCCGTCGGATGCCGGTGCGATCGTTGGAAGAATCTCCGTCGGCGCGGCGATGCAACCGATTGAGATCAACCATCTCGACGAAAACGGTGATGTAAAATCCGCTTCGTTGCCGGCGCTGAACCAACCTGGCGTTGGTACCGTTCCTGGCCCCGATGTCATCGTCGGCAATCTGCTTGACTTTGTGCAATCCCAGACTGGTTCCGTCGGGGGCCGGGTGGGCCTCGCTTTGGGAACCGATGCCTGCAACCAAGGGACGGTGGACGTGGATTGGCTTGCCTTGCCGAGCAACGACCATCCGTTTATTCCGCAGAATGTTTACCGAATGAGTGGAGGCGCCACTAACAACGAGCGGTTCGAACAAATCGGCCAGTCCTGGGGTAAGCACGCGTTTGCGGCGGCGTCCTCCAACACCTGTAACTTTGGATGCAACGGTATAGGCGGCGATCACCTTGGCTCTGGCTGCTCTGACGCATACGGCAGCTTTTTGAATGGCCTCCAGGACCAGATCGGCTCACGCGCCTGGGTCAATCCATTCACCGGAAGTTTCGTAGGTTCAACAGCGAACGACCACAGCGGCCATGTTCATGACGTAACTTCTCACCGAATTCTGGTTGACGTTACGGACTTGAGCACGACGCTAAACCCCGGCGCGACGTATTTTGCCGAAGCGGAATACATCGTCCCCCACGAGGGCACCTGGTGCCAAAGTCATCCTGACCAGTGCAACATGTATAACAACGCTTCGTACCGTCCGTATACCGTAACCGGAATTAATCAGCCCTTTAGTTTTACTGGCGCAGGACCCACCGTGCGAGAGCAGCCGGCGATCATGGCTTGGACCGGCGCGACGGTAAACCAGATCCAACCCGCGCCTGGAACCGATGGCATCTGGTTCATGGGCTACAAAGTCACGAACCCCACTACTGGCGTCTGGCACTATGGTTTTTCGTGGGCACACCCGACGCCACGAGCATTTCAAAGGTTACATTGATCGCGCTTTCTTCCGTGACACATGGCTTTAACATGGGCCAGCGCATCAGCCGGCCCCTTTTCTCTCAAGCGACAGACGGGCTGAACGTGACGGCGCCTTCAAACCCCAACAAGACTCCGCCAGGCTACTACATGCTTTTCATCCTGAATTCCAACGGCGTTCCTTCCGTGGCAAAGGTTGTCCAAATTGGTGGTACCACACCTACACCTACCCCGACTGCAACACCGACCCCGACTCCAATCCCGACTGCAACACCAACGCCGACTCCCACCCCAACGCCTACGCCTACGCCCACGCCGACTCCGACGCCGGTACCTTGCGGGTGTTTTACAATAGTTCAGATAGGCGGCAGTATCGTGCCGGGCACGACGGATATCGGCAATCACGGGGATGATACGGTCACCACTGTCGCGTTGCCCTTCTCTTTCACCTTGTACGACCAGACCTTCACCAGCGTCAACCTCTCGTCCAACGGCAATGCCCAGTTCACGACTACGGACACCGCCTTCACCAACATTTGCCTGCCGTGGACGAGCCACGACTACACCATCTTCCCGTACTGGGACGACCTGTATTTGGTCAACAGCGGGTTCGGCATATTCACTGAGGTTGTACGAAGGACAGAGTCGCTTTGATGTGATCTTCGGCACAGTGAGCAACGGCAACACATCGGCCACCTCGGGAGTGCAGAGAGACGACGCCTGCTTTGCTCAGTACTTTTGCAACGGCTCAGGTGGTCCACCTACTGGCGGATGGACTTTAGCTCCAGCAGGTACCCCTAGCCCGACGCCAACCGCTACAGCGACGGTAAGCGATACGCCAACTCCAACCCCAACGTCCACACCTACTCCGCAGCCAACGGTGATCGACTCGCCGACCCCCACCCCGACGCCTACGTTTACTCCAACTCCGACGGCGACAGCAACAGTCGCAGCGACAGCGACGCCTACGGCCACACCAACGGTTACAGTTAGTCCAACGGCTACGCCCACTTCCACACCTACCCCAAGAAATACGCCTGCGCCTAGGCCGAGGCCGACTCCGGCGCCGAGACCTTGATTCCCAGTGATCGGTGAGAAGTGATTAGTGATCGGTTGTCACTTGACAGATGTCGGTTATCAGTTGTGAATGCGCGGATGGGTAGGTAGCGCTCTCAACGCTTAACATTCAACATTCCACCTTCAACACTCAATGAGAAGTTCAAAGATATTACTCGCACTAATACTCACGTCTGCACTTGGTTGTACCGCGGCAAGTTCAATGAACGCGGCGATTACCAATATCTTCCCCAGCAAAGACAACACACTCTACGAGTTCGATCCTGCTGAGGGCGACCACAGCAATGGCGCTGGTTTTCACTTCTTCGCCGGTGAGAACGGCACGGGTGAACTTCGCCGAGGCGTACTCGCCTTTGATATCGCCGGAAGAATTCCGGCCGGCTCTACGATCATAGCCGTAAGCCTGAGCATGAATATGTCTATGACGCCCGCTGGTGCCATAACTGTGGAGCTGCACAAGCTACTTGCAGATTGGGGTGAAGGAACCTCCCACGCGCCCTCGGGGGAAGGTGACGGAGCACCGGCTACCCCAAGTGATGCCACATGGCGGCACCGTTTTTTCGACACGATTTTTTGGACAACGCAAGGCGGCGATTTTTCGGCCACCGTGAGTGCAAGCCAGTCGGTCGGCCCCATTGGGCAGTACACATGGAGCTCACCACAGATGGTTGCGGATGTGCAATTGTGGCTCGACAACCCAGCGAGGAACTTCGGCTGGCTGGTGTTAGGAGACGAGTCCGCCGTAGCGACGGCGAAACGGTTCGACACTCGGGAAAGCGCCAGTCCACCTGTACTGACCATTCAATACGTGAGAACCATGCCGAGTCCGAGGCCTCGTCCCACTCCGGCGCCGCGTCCGTAGGCTAGCGCTTAAAGAACTAGTCACCAGGTTCTGGGGAGCGCCGCGTCTCACTGCTCGTTAGGCACTTCGCCAGGACTCAATTGGCTTGCTAGCTGAAAATGTTTCTCAGCCAGCTCGCTCATACCGAGATCTTGGAGCCGACGCCCGAGCATCCAGTGGTAAAGCGGGTTGTTGGGAGTGAATTGGTCTGCTTGTTTTTCATGAGCACTGGCTTCTTCGAGTTTACCTAAGGCTCCTAAGGAGCGCTCCGCGCCGGCAAGCTCGTTATTCGCCAAGGCCAGGCGCGGGTTGCGCTGCACGGCGTCGGTCCAAACCGCAACGGCTTCCTCTTTGCGACCCAGCTGCCAGAGCGATTCGCCTTTCTCCTGGCGCGCGAGAATCAAGTCATCTCTTTCCGCCAGCGCTTCGTCCAAGCTGGCCCGCGCTTCTTCGTGACGCCCCACACGATTCAGGATCGCGCCGCGATAATAGAGACTCAAAGCTTTGCTCTCTCCTTTTTGATGAGCCGCGGCCTGACTAAGCAATTGGACCGATTGGTCCGCGTTACCCAAAAGATATTCAAACCAGGCCAGCTTCGGCACCGTTTCGCTGTTCACAAACAGCCCGAACCTCGAGGCGGCTTGAAAATGGTTTTTCCCCTGGACGATGTTCTCCCGATCAGCCGGACGAAGCCAGCGGTCGGGATTCGCCTGCGCAAGGGCAAGCTCGTCCGGCACCTGAACTTTCTGGAACGCGCGATTCCCCAGAAATTCGTGATAACGCACCCAGCCACTGTGCGCGTTCAATCCAATCCAGACACAGGCGATGATTGCAAATGCCCAGCCCGCTTTTCGAATTCTGCCTGAAGCCTTCAGATTGAAACGGTAAAAGGACAATTCTTTTGCCCGGAACAATCTCCACGTTTTCAGGGTGAGAAACGTCGTGACGGTGGCGCAACCGAGCGCCATCAGGAATGGGACCAGCGCGTAAACACCGCGAACAGCCAGGAAACTTCCCAGAAACACCAGTGCGCCGATGATTTCTTCGGGCCACGTTACAGAATAGCTTTTCCTGATCGCATTTGATTTGGGAACCAGGATCGTCGGCTTTCCGAAACCGAAATAGAGAGCGTCGTTCGGACAAACGCTGACGCAGTCCATGCACTTCATGCAACCCGGATCGACCACCATCCCATATTGCTTCACCTCTGCGTGCACCTGAACGTTTGACGTGCAGGTCGCAGTGCAGTGGCCGCATTGATTGCAGGCGGGCGTGACTCGGATTTTTCCGGGCGACAACTTGTCGGCGAGGCCGAAAAATCCGCCGTAGGGGCAAGCATAGGTGCAAAAGCCTTTTTGCCCCAGGAAATAAACTGTCATGAAACCGCAGACGAAAAGAAAAGGGATTGCCACCGCAACAGACGGAAAAGTCTGCCAAAAATTAGTGGTCACCAGATGATTCGTGAATTTCGGGATGATCGGCGCGTGCTCCGAATTTGAGAAAAATCGATACGCGGTGGGCCAGACAAACATGTACAGCGCGCCGATAAGCGGGACATACACCAACAGCCGCGATCGAAACGGCTTCGGATGGAGACCCATTTTCTTCAACAGCCAGCCGCACAAATCTTGGAGCGCGAGAATGTGACAGCCCCAGCCGCAGACAAAACGCCCGAAGATCAGCGTTGCCAAAATTGCCAGAGTAAAAAAGATAAAGCCCGCATTGACGAAGCCGCCTTGCAGCGTCTGCATCGTCTCCGACGGTTCGATGGGCGAAACCGTCTTGCCCATGATTCGCCACTGAATGATGTGCGCGATCATGAATAAGTTGAGCGTGATCAGCGCTGCCGCGCGCCACCGGCTGGTTTTGGATTTGCGAATACCGGTTTGCGGGGGCACAAAACCGGCACCAGCACGCGAGGCGTGTGCTGCACGCAGCTTTTGAAGCGGAGAATTTTTGAAAATCCCGGCTCGCCGGGAAATCGGTCCCGTCGTTTTCACTTCCCGGCTGACGCACCCACTTTTCACAAGGTTGGCGAATTTACGCCAAAATGCGGCTTGCGCCAGCGAGCAGGCGAATTCCAAAACAATCGTTACCGAGCCTTCGCAAGATTTTCTTTACTTTTCCGATGTGTTCATGGCAGCATTACGATTCACTTGTGCGTTCTGAATCCACGAAATAACTCGGAGGAACTAAAATCATGGCGAAGATAATTCTCACTGCTTGCGTGCTCCCA
>QHOP01000440.1 GCA_003219345.1 Verrucomicrobiota bacterium | reverse complement strand
CGTTGTCGTGAATGGTGATTTGCGACTGACTCAAAGGGAAGGTACCAACGATCAAGTTCACCGTGAAGATGCGGTCGCCGTCCACCCGACCGTTGTCCAGAATTGGAATGGTGAACAACTTGCTCGTCTCGCCAATAGCCAGTGCCAAGGTGCCGGCCGTGGGCAAGTAATCCACACCTGCAAGCGCCGACTTCGGCAGGGGAAGGCAGCAATAATCCGATGGCAGGCCGTCGCTGGTAAAGTAATTCACGGTGACCGGGGCGTTCGCGTCACCAAACCGTTGCACGTTCACGGTGACCGTGCGGTCATTCTCGTACACGTCGTAATCGGATGAATCCAACGAGATGGAATCGTTGTCGTTGATGTAAAGCACGCCAGTACTTGGCGAGCCAAGAACCACCCTTCCGGTCGGGTTACTCAAAGTCAGGTTCACCGTTTCCGTCCCTTCCACCAGGCTGTCGTTGAGAATTGGAACCGAGAAGGTTTGGCTCCCTTGCCCTGGTGCAAAGGTCAGCGTGCCGTTGGTGGCGACATAATCCTGCCCTGCGGCCGCTGTGCCGTCGCTTGTGGCGTAATCCACCGTGACGACGTTGGTAAACTCTCCCGCCAGGGTCACTCTAATCATAGCCGCGCCGCCGTTCTCCGCCACGTCGAACGAAGGCTGGGAGAAATGCACCCCGGCGCCTGTGTCCGTGACATAAACGTATGCTTCGATCGGATTCCCCAACGTCGCGCCGGTGCCGGTGGGATTGCTCAAGACCATCTTGAAAAACTCCGTGCCTTCCGCCACTCCGTCGTTGCGGACGGGAACGGAGATGGTCTTTGTGATTTCGCCCGGCCCGAACGTGACCGTGCCATTCGTCGCCGTGTAATCCTGTCCCGCAATCGCGGTTCCGTCGCTGGTCGTATACTGCACGGTCACGGCGCGGCTGGTCGGGCCTTGCCGGACGACGCTCACGATAGCGGCGCCGTCAGCCTCGGACACGGTGTAGGGGGATGAATCAAACTGGAGATAAACCGTCGCGGGACGGTCTCCGGTGCCGTTAACGTACAACCAACTGAATAGATAATTGGTGGGCGCACCGAAAACGCCGGGCAGTACCGCTCCGCCTGTCGGGTCGCGTAATTCCAGGCGCACTGTCTTGACCGGCACTGTGATATTGTCGTTGATGATCGGTACCATGAAACCGGAGGACCGCTCGCCGGGAACAAACGTAACCGTGCCGTTTGTCGCGACATAATCCAGCCCGGCAGTCGCAGTGCCGTCGCTCGTGGCGAAATGCACCGAGACGGTCCCATTGGTGTCACCTAAGCGGAACACGCTGATGAACGCGCCATTGGTGCTTTCCTCGAACACAGAGTAAGAATTCTCGGCGAAAAAAATAGTGGCCGGCGTTTGTGCCCAAGCAACCGCGCCGTGAAACAACCCGACAGCAAACAGGATAAAGACGATTTTTGTCATCATGAGGGCTTTTGCTTCTATTCCAAACTCCAACAGATAATAATGAGCGCCGCCAACGTGTACACGATCGCACGGGGCCAAGTCTTTCAAGAATTCCGAACCTTCTTTCCTGCTGGTCCCTAGCCTCGTGGCTGCAGTGTTTTTTGGCGGCGCATGCCACCGGGTTCGGAAGGGCGCATCTTCACGCGACAAAACCCTCCTTCCTCGCGAGCGAGAAGGATACACAATATTTCTGGTGATGTATGGTGGAATTCTCATCTCACTCGCCTTTCTACTTTAGTTTTGGCAACCGTGTTTTTGTCCTCAGTTTTGTTGAACTATTTCTTCAGAAACGCATTCACCTCGGGCCACGCGGGCGGAGTGCCGTCGAGAAAATGATCATCCTTTCCACGCAGATATTTTCGGAAGAAGGAGACAACATACAGATCCTGAACGAGGGCGCGCCGGGTGACGGTGGTCGACGTCGGCGAGTCGAACCACGGCGTGTCAGTGAAGTCGCAATGCGTGCTGTTCTTGATGTGCACCCAATAGGCGTCGCCCGTCAGCCGATCGAATAGATTCCGGTAAGCATTGCGGTAGGGCTGCATGAAGGCATCACTGTCACCACCGCTGAGAAACAGGAAGGATCGATCAAAGGCTGGTATGGGGAAGAAAACAAACCCACCGTCGAGACTCAGTCCGGCTTTGATGCGCGGTTCTTGAGCGCACGCGGCAGCACTAGTTCCGCCGCCAAATGAATGGCCGAAAATACCAACACGATCCAAATCTTGGTGGCAATGGACATGGTTATGGCATCGTTGGTACCGAGGTTGGGCGCATCCATGCCATGAAAGATTCTTCCGTCCGGGAAGACCGTCGCGCCGCAGTTGATGTGGTCCAGTGCCAGCACGATGAACCCATGGCTGACGAGGTTTTCAACCTTTCTCGTGTTGTCGGTGCGGGTCCCTAAATGCCCGTGCGCATAAATTACGAGTGGATATTTGGATTCGTTAGTTGTCACCGGGACACCGGGAATCGAGTGGCTGCGCAGTCCACAGGAGCTCGAACTTATGCAGCCGCCGGGATTGTAGAGATTGGGATCGGTGTGGAACGCGGGGAGTATGCCGGCCACAGGTTCGGCTGGATACCAGACGGAAACCATGAAGGAACTGTTCGTTTTGACATAACGATTGGTGCGTGACGGGTCAGTGAGTAATCGCGAGAACACGCCAACGCGATATGGGCCGTCCGGAGGCGGAAGCGGTGTCGTCAATTGATTTGTTGCTGTCCTGTAGAAGCGAAGGGCGTGATTTGCCGCTGCCAAATCGAGGAACAACGTGGCGTTCGTGGAACGGTTCGTTCGCATCAAGGTAACCAATGGCTCCCAATCAACGAGGTTTTGGGATGCCTCGATTGGGAACAAATCGTAGTAGTTCCTTAAAGTGCTCGGCACACCGCTGGTGAGGGAGAGTGAAATCGTATGATCAGGCTTGACGTCAATCGCCAAGAACCGATGCAGGCTGGTGAATTGGCCAAGCGCAGTTGCAGCAACGCCCCACAGAACGGCGGCGGTAGCGAGAAACCAGTTCGTCTTCATATGAGATAATTCCACGGGTGATTGAGGCAACGATGAAGATCACTGATCGCTGTGTTCATTCTTACGCTCCTATCACCGCAAGCGTGGGATGACCGATTGGACGTAGCGGAGATCCTGCAGATCCGCGCCTGGGGCGGCAAGCTGGCCGTAGGACTTGAACGATTTCGGCGCTTGCCAACGATGAAATTGCACATGGCCGTCGGCGAAGGAAAGGTTCGCACCCTGATTGTGTCGATCGGCTGGCAACTTGAGCCATCCGTCCGGAGGACCCCCGTCCAAAGTACCGTCCGTCGTGAGCCCATCGGATCGGTTGGCCTGCGACACGTGGAACTCCCCGTCGTAGATGCTTTGCTCGTGCTCGTCGATGAACACAAAGACGTCGGACGGTCCCGGGATGAGAATTTGAGCATACTTTTGTCGTTGCGCCAAATGGTTACCCAACACGATTCCTCCCCCGTTGGGGTCATTGTTTACCTGGCTGCGCAGCCAGGAATTCATCGAGTAACTGCGCGTGCGCCGCACTGATTTGTCCGATTGCACTATGGACCGGTCCGCAGGGCAGCGGTAAATCCCCGCTGCGCGAGAATAGTCCCACAGGAGTCCCGCCTGGATATTGCTCGTGGTGACATCCTGCTTGGCGTTCCCCAGCACCCAGGAACCGAGAACGTTTCGTCCGTTGGATGAAATGCTGGGCGGCAGCCAGTCGTCGTGTTCTGTCACGTACATGAACCAGGCCGTCTGTAGTTGCTTAAGATTGTTGAGGCAAGAGATAGACTGCGCTTTCGACTTCGCTTTCGCCAGGGCCGGCAAAAGCAATCCGGCCAGAATGGCAATGATCGCGATAACCACCAAAAGTTCGATCAGGGTGAAAGCCCGGTCATGGGTTAAGTCACATTTCATAAGCAATTTCCTCTCTCGTTAATTCGTAGTTGAGGTTCATTCGTAGCTCACCACCTGGGAATCAGGTCTTGGAGGCGCTCCAGGTCTTTGAGGTCTTGCGGATTGGCGGGTCGCTGCACGTTGCCTTCCGACATGCCCTTCTTCGGCGACAACCAGTGATAATGTTCGACATGGCCGTCTGCGAACGAGAGATTGCAGCCTTGGCTGTGCCGGTCCGCCGGCATGCTGGCGCCCCACCACTGCTTGTGTCGCTCTATATCGGTTTGCGATTCGCCGCCGGCCCACGGGACCGGGACACCAAAGACGCCGTCGCCGATGCTCTGCTCGTGCTCGTCAATGAAAACGAGAGTCTTCGTTGGCGGTGGCTTCACGATCTGTGAGAATTTGCGCAGGTTCAGGGGATAATCGTTCCCGCTTTCTTGGAGGTCACCGGACCTGATATGCACGTTCAAGCACCAGCTTGCAGAATAGCTGCGGAAGCGGCGGAGGTCGGGCCTGCCGATGACGGTTGAGCCATCGGCGGGACAACGATAGACCGCAGGTGAGCCGACTTCGGGGAAGAGCACTCCGTGCTCGATGTTAGCGGAGTTGGTGTCCCTTTGTGCGTTGCCCCACACCCACGAGTTGCCCCAGGCATTGCTCACGCCGCTCTGAATGAAGCCGCTCTTGGCGGAGTTATTGGGGGGAAGGGCGTCATGGCTGTCATGCACATACATGAGCCAGCCGACCTGAAGCTGCCTCAGATTGCTGAGGCAGGAGATTGATTTTCCTTGGGCTTTGGCCCTGGCCACAGCGGGCAACAGCAGCGCCGCCAGGATCGCGATGATTGCGACGACGACCAACAGTTCGACGAGAGTAAAAGAGTGGGCAATTTCGGATTTCGGATTTCGGATTTCGGATTTGAAACTGGTTTTCATGGCTTCTTTTACTTCGGTTTGAGTTTGAACGGAGAGAGATACTCCCCGGGAATCACTTCGGGCGTGCCTCCCGGCGGTTGCCAAGCAACGGCCAAATGATCATCACCCACGCCAGCCTTGTGCAGCACTTCAAAATAATACCTTTTCCCTGCCGTCAGCGGCACCGCTGTCGTTTGCTGGGCGGCATCACTTTGCCAATCCCTTGGCGCCGCGCCTTCCGAATTCGCCATCTGGACCTTGTTTTCAGGGTCCTCGTCCGGACTGAGCCACAGCGAAGCGTGATCCTTGGCGGTAATCCAAAAGGTGTAGTCCCCTGTCTTGGCCGGGTGAACGTAGCCGCGCAAGCGCGCGCCGTAATTGTCCGCCCAATTCAGCGGCATTTCGAGGGTCGAAAGGTTTGTTAGATAACTCCACCCATCCGGCCGGTCGGGGTAGTTCGTGTAGGTGATCAAATCAAACCACCTTGTGCCGGGCAGATTGGTCCAATACTCGCGTAGGATGCTGCCGGTGAGCGGTTGCTGGGCCAATTCGTAGCCTGGGGCCGCGACGGCGTAGTTTCCCGCACCCACCCGGACCTCTCCATCGCTTAGCCGCTTGAGGCGCACTTTGCCATCCGCGACTTCGAGCCGCGTGGCGTTGGTCGTCACGGCCAGCGTGAAACGAGTTCCCAGGACGCGCGCTTCGGCATGTGGCGTACGAATGAGGAGCGGACGCAGCGGGCGTTGTCGCGCAATGGATGCGGCGAGTTTCCCCCGCCGCAAATCGAAGCGTTTTCCTTTAGACCAATCTGAGAGCGTCAGCTCGGTATTTGCCTGGAGTTCGACGCGCGTTTTCTCCGGCGCGTAAGTGATCGTCACGGAATTCGTGCCCGTGCGGAGCACGTCGGCAAATTGAAGGCGCATTCCACCAGTGGCAGCGACCGTTTTGCCTGCGCGTTC
>QHOP01000243.1 GCA_003219345.1 Verrucomicrobiota bacterium | reverse complement strand
CCCTTTGCCGCAAATGTCAGCGGCGCGCAACGATGACCTTCGTGCGGCTGCCAATCGAGCGCGCCGGCGCTCAGACTGGTCAAGGCGCCCAAGGCAGCGATGCAATTCAGCAGTTGACGACCCTGCGACACGGGTCGCAGAACAATATCCAGCCGGCACACGGGCTGCCAGGAAAAGCGAAGCGGGGGAGTGTCCTGATCTCGAACTTTGGATTGCAGCGGCGGTTATGACTGCCGAAACGGCGCTGCCAGAGCGCCGCTACAGCCCCAGCGAGGCGAAATCTTTGTAGGTTGGCCGATCGAACGAATCAAAGCTCCGTCAGGAGCGGCACAGAGGTAGCTGTCGCTCCTACGGAGCTGGTGATTCTGTTTTGGTGGATGAACTACAAAGATGCCGCACCGATGGCGCTGAGTTTTCGTTGGAACATTGTGCCGCGAGTCGCCAGAGCGCCGTTACAGGCAATCAGGACACTGCCCGAAGCGGGCGGGCTGCTGCGGCGTATCTCGACACCCCTCCCGCGAAAACCTTGTGTTCGTCCGATTATCGGAGGCGATAAAAACGGCTGCCCGCCTGTGGCGTCACCGCGATCGAATTACCGACTGGCGCCGGAGTCACGTCCAGCCAGTTGAGTGGCGAGAGTGAGTCCGTGGATTGCAGCGTGCCGGCGCCCGTCCAGTTGATCACAACGTTCCCGTTTACTTGTCGTGTGGCCGCGAGTGGACCCAAAGACGGCGCGGTTCCCACAACGATCGCGTTGTCAAAGACGCCGGTAACGATGTCGTTGGCGGCCTGCACATAAGCGCCGAATTCAAACACGATCCCTTGCGCAACCGGGAATGGCACCTCGGCGCCCAATACGCCGTCGAGGTAGAGCTTGACGGTCGAACCATTGGCCACCGCCTTGACGTGATGGTTGCCCTGGTCATTGAACTGGGCCGCGGCGAAGGCGGCGATGCCCGTGCCGTTACCGGTCACAGGATTGTCTCCAGCCTGGCCGATGTTTCGATGATATTGCCAACCGCCGGCCGTGCCGTCGTGGGTGGCGTACTCGGAAAAGAAAACGTAGTTCGACCGGGTCGAGTCGGTAATCCAGAGGCCCGTCCGTTGTTTCGCGCTGGTCCCGTTCACCAGAACGAAATCCAGCTTGACGCGGTCAACCTCAAACGAGACGGGCGATGTCGTGCTGGCCGAGTAGTGCTTGACCGTGGCCAGAGCCAGGCCAGGCCAGGTGCTCTGGTTCGCGGTGACGAATACCTTTACCGCCTGATTGCTCACCGTGACCGCGGAATCCATGCTGGCGACTCCGTCCACCAACGGCACGGAGTCCACCACCCACTTATTGCTGTCGATAACCCCGGACGAAAAATTGTCGCTGAACAATGTGGCCGGGACCGTCGTAACGGTCACGGCGACACTGCCGGCGACACAGGCGCCCTGGCCGTTGGACAATGTGAACGTCGCCGTGCCGAGCCCCACGGCATTGACATTGAAGGTTTGCACGTTGGTGCCGCCGGTGAGGAAGTTGAGCGTCAGACTGCCATTGACCGCGCCCTGGGGAACGGCGACGTTCGCATCGCTGCTCGTCACGGTCACGGCGGCTGGAGAGGTCGCGTTGAGGAGTTTGGGAATGGTAACGGTTACAGTGTTGGTGGTCTGCCCCACAATAGCGGAAACCGAGGTGGGGATGGCGCTGATGCAGGGAAGGACGTTTTCAATTTTTGCGTTGTCGAACACACCCCTTACGGCATCGCCTGTGATCCGGGCATAAGCGCCCACTTCCACATAGATTCCCGAACTGACTGGAAAATCGAATCGGCCCCCGGACTGATTGTCGAGATAAACATCCACGTCCTCTCCATCGCCAACGAGCTTCAGGTGGTGCGAATTTGTGTCGGTGACTGTGGCAAAGGCGGGAATGGCAGTGCCGCCGCCGGTCGGGTTGCCCGGATTCGTGTTGACTTCCCAGCCGGTCTCACCGAGGTCCTGCCCAAAGAACAGGAACTTGGATCGATCTCCAGTGGCAAGAAAGATTCCCGTTCGAGCGGCAGTGCTCGGAGTTACTGTGTCGCTCGAGGTGGGATCGATCGAGACACGATCGATTTCGACCGACAGCGGAAGGTCCTTGGTTGCCGTGTAACTCTTCGTTGTCTTCAACGAGGCCCCGCCCCAGGTATCGGACTGGTCAAGCGTGCCGCTGATGACCAGGACGCCGTTGCTGGGAGCGACCGTGAAAGTGCCCACACCCGTTTCAAACGGTTGGTTGTTGACTTGCCATTTGTTGGTATCAATCGACGCCCCGGCAAAATCATCCTGCAACCGGAGGCCGGGGCCGCTGACGACCGTTACGTCCAGAGCATTTCCCGCGGCCAGACCAATATCGTCCTGGAGAGTAAACTGCGCGCCGCCGACGCCCAATGCCTGTACATCGAAGGTCTTCGTATTCGACCCCCCGGCAGTAAAGGTTAATGTCAAGGTGCCGCCGGTGCCGCCGACCGGTATGGCCACCGCCGGATCGCTGCTGACGACTCGCACCTGGCTGGCGGTAGTGGCGTTGGCCCCCGGTGGAATCCGCACTGTAACACTCGGTGCCGACTGTCCGGCGGTCAGCGTGAGCGAAGTGGTTGAGAAGGTAGCGGTTCCCACTGTTTCAACCCGGAGGTTGTCGAAGGTAGTGTCGGCCGTGTCGCCGGTGGCACGAGCGTAGCTCCCGATCTGAAAGACCAGATTCGTGAAGGGGAACTTCACCTCCGCGCCGAAGACATCGTCCAGATACAGTTTGACCGTCTTGCCGTTGGCGACCGCCTTCATCCTGTGCAGTCCTTCATCCAGAAACGGGCCCAATGGGTCGTCAAACGCGGTGATGGCAACGCCGCCGCCGGTTGGTTGATCGCCTGCCTCGTTGATTTTGCGATTGTACTCCCAATGATTCTCCCCGCGATTGTCCGCAAACAGCACGAACGTGGACCGTGTCGAGTCCATGGTCCAAAGCGCGCTGCGCGAGGACGTGCCCACGCCGGCTTCACTGACGCGATCCACTGATATAACGACGTTGGTCTCGTCGGAAACGGTGAACGTCGGAACGATTCGCAACGTGGCGCCGGCCCACCATTGCTGGCTCACCGTGCCGGTAAATTCAAGGACACCGTTGGCTTCGGTCGCGTGGATGTCGCCCTGGCCGCCTTCGAAGAACGGGGCGTCGGGCTGATACTTGTTGGCGTCAATGACGCCGTCTGCAAAATCATCGAAGAATACGGTGTTGGTGATCTGGGCCGCGGCCCTGGGTGGACAAAGCGACAAAAAAAGAATGACGGCTGCAGCTGGCCACTGAAAATATCGTGGGACAAAACTCAAACCGGACGTTTGAGGTGGATGATGCCGCCATGCTGCCAACGTCGCCGTTTCTCTGGAAGGAGGAAGCTCTCTCATAAACTCGCCTATTTGTTTCTGTTTTTCTCGAACCGCACACGCCAGCGGTGCTCGTAAAATCGCGCTCATCTTGCCACTACCACCACGTTTTCGGGGCAGGGACACAGGCAAGATGCCTGTCCCACTCTTTGAGATTCATGGGGTGGCTTGAGCCGCGTAACGGGAGTTCCCGCACGCGTTGATTGGAAATCGCTTCGGGCAGACATGACAAATTACACGCCGCGATTGGCGCGCCACAGCAGCACCGCGCCGACGGCCTGGAAAATGAAATCAGGCAGCCAGACAATCAGGTGCGGCGCGAGGTCCGGTCGAGTCTCCAGCGATTGGCCGACGACGATGAAGCCGTAGTATATCAGCGAGAGAATGAGCGCCATCGCCACGCCGGCGCTGGTTTCACGGCGATGCGCGCGTATGCCGAGCGGAATGCCAATGAGCGTGAAGCCGATGCAACCGAACGAAAGCGCGACCTGGCGGTGGATTTGGACCAGCACCGGCATGGTCAGGTCGGCCTTGACGGTTTCGAGTTGACGTTTCTGTTCCCGCAATTGGTCCGCCGTCGCGTGTGGGATCGCTTTGGCCTGAATGCTTAGCTGGTCCAACTCGCGCAGTTTCCGCCACAGTTGCCCGAACGTCAGATCGCTTAACGGAACGCTGAGCGTCGGCAGCGCCGGCTGTTTGTTGGTCAACGTCTGGGAAAGCTCACCGAGTTCGTCGACGCTGCTGAAGTTCACCAGGTCGTATCGTTGCACTTCATACAGTCGAAGGACCATGCGGCTGTTCGCGACATCGGACTCGACCGTCGCCCGGGCCGCGTGGGTGCGATTGGTCATTTTGCCTTCCGCGTCCAGCCCCAGGACCTCCACGCGCTGCAAATTGGTTCCGCTTTTCCTTGCGACATAAACGATGTAACCGGGGAAATCATCCAGATACCGGTCTTCCATGATCAGTGAAGTCGAGCGTTCCAGGCCGATGTGGAACAAAAGATTTCTGTACGCCACGCGGCATTGCGGCGCGACCTGGAGGTTGACCAGGGCCGAAATGCCGCTGAGGCCCGCGCTGAGCAACAGCACCGGCGTGACCAGCGCGACCAGGCTCACGCCGCCGGCGCGAATGGCCGTCAATTCCTGATCGGCGCTGAACCGGCCAAAGACCAGCAGCGTGGCAGTCAGCATCCCCATCGGCACCGCAAAAGCCAGCACCCACGGAACCAACAGTGCGACCGCCTGCAGGACCAGGCCGATGGTCGCCTGGCCGCTGACCAACAGCGAAAGGATTTCCCTGAGCACATTGCCCAGCAGCAGCACGAACGTGAGCACGGTGACGGTCATCGCCAGTGTCGCCAGCACCTGCCGCGTGAGGTAGAGATGCAGGGTCTTCATGTCGCCGCGCTTTGGGCATTCTTAATCATAATCTTGATCTCGATCCGATCGGGGCGATCAGGAGTAAGAGTAAGAGTAAGAGCGAGAAGCAACATTACGCGCGCAGCGATTTCCACGGTTCCTGGCCGCTGACTTCCACGGTGACCGGCCCGGCGCTGTTCGCGGGGGAAAGCACAGCCAGGAAATCGAGCATTTCGCTGCCGGTGTTGTAAGTGCCATGGACAAGGCCCGCCGGAAGATAAAGCGAATCGCCAGGTTTCATGCGGTGCTTCTGTTTCTCCACCCATTGTTCGGCCGTGCCGGACAGCGCATAAAGGATTTCCTCCATCGCAGGATGAAAATGGAACCTGTGCGCTTCGCCCGGCGGCAATTGGGCGCGGACGAACAGGAGGTTGGTGTCCGCGACCATGCCCGGTTTGCAATGCCAGTAGTGGGTTTTGCCGGGAAGTTTCTCGACTTCAGCCTGGCCAAAGGAAACAAATCGCCAGCCTGGCAGCGGTTGATTCGCCATGAGCGGCAGTCTTGAAGACCGCCAAGAGGAGTCAAGTGAAATGACCCCGGGATAACTTGAAGACTTTAGTTAAGGTGAGACATGTACATGGCTCAAAGCCGGAGCCGGACTCCCGCCTCGGTCAATCCCCGGTTGATCAAGAGGACCACCGCGGTCAACGCCGCGGCGTTGATGGCGCCGGGCAGTCCGCTGTCGAACGGCCAGAGCAGATGCCGCAGACCCACTACCGCGAACAAGCAGGTGATGAGGTCCGGCAGCAGGTAGGCGAGCAACGGATTCCTGCCAGCGGGCAAGAGGAAGCCGGCCCAGGTCCGAAGATTGCACACGTCCATCAACCAGTAGAAAAGCGAAAACAACAGACAGCAAATCCCCGCCGCCACCAACGTGTAGGATTCGGTTGCCTGGTTTTTGATGATGCCGTGCAACGGACGCAACAGCGTTCCGGCGAAGTACAACCCCGCGCCAAATGCCAGCATGAATGTGAGGCGGCTGCCGGGACTGCGAGTTGATGGTTGTCCGACAAACAGATTCCCGACCAGCACACCGGCCATGACGTTGGCCGAGGTGCTGCCCAACACCTCGCCCACACCGACGAAGTTGTTGACCGGTCCCAGCCAGTCGAGCAGCCCGTGGCGTCCGCCAATATAAAGCGCGATCATGAATCCCATCACGCCCATCAACACCGTCGGATTCCCGCGGACCGCCAGATAGACCAGGCTGCAATTCAAGTAGGACCAGCCGATCAATCCCAGGATTCCCCACCACGAATGCTGGAGCCAGACGATGCGACCGTCTTCAGCCTTGCCCCGAAATATCATCAGGGCGCAAGCCAGCACGAGCAGCGCCGCCAGCCTTGACGTGAAGAGCCAGCGCGGTTTGGTCGCGAACAGCCCGCCAGGATGCTCCGTCCAGAGGACTGCCGCCGAACCCAGCGCCAACAGGAACCACAAAGCCTTGCTCATTCCGGTTGCCTGCGTCGAAAAGGTTTCTTCGTTCACGAGGATCACCCCAAGGAAAAGCAGCCCTGCCGTGCGCGAGGCGATGTGACCGAGCAGCCTGGCCGGGGAATCCCCGCGCCGCCGGCGGTTCTGCTGGGCGAGCGGAATGGCAACGCCGACGATGAAGAGAAATCCGGGGAACACCAGATCAACGAAGGTGTAACCGTCCACTTTACCCGGCATGTGTTTGGCCCAGGGCGGAATGCCGCTCACCCCGGCGAGGAAATTGACGAAAATCATGGTCAAAATGACCAGCCCACGAAAGGCATCCAGCGAAGTCAGCCGCGCCAAATCGCGAGCAGCCTCGACAACTGGGGCTCCGGCAGTATGCACCTGGTTTTGTCCGGCCATGGTTTGCTCCGCGTACCTGCCGCGGTTGGCTCCACTATCTTCCGTGACGATCCTCTTCGCATCGGGATTCGCCATGCGCCCTCATCCTGGGACTTGCCGATCGTTTGATATTACCCTTGCCGATAAGCTGACCACATCGGTGACGACCAGCTTCTCTATTTTTCAGGACGAAACCAGAGTTTATGAGTGTGGTAATCAATGAGCGCGCCTCGCGCGGTCAGGAATTCGCGCCCAAGGAT
>QHOP01000242.1 GCA_003219345.1 Verrucomicrobiota bacterium | reverse complement strand
CAAGCTCCGCCACGTGCTGGACGTTTATGGGAGAGTCATTGATGCGGCGACGGGATTCGGGATTCGGGATTTTCGGGCGACGCCCGCTTACGGCGACGCGGACCGGTACTTCGACAGAGAACTCAGATGGTTCGCCAGCGAAACAGTTCGCGGGAGCAACGGGCTTTTCAAACTGACCTTCGCCGAGAATGAACTGCCATGGCAGTTGAGAATTGTTGCCGACGGCTATGAGGATTGGACCTCGGAGCCGCTCCCCACCGAATCGCCGCTGACGCTCGACATCGCGTTGAAGAAGGCGACCGCCGAAGAGGGCGTGCGTGGAGTCGTGCTCCTCCCGGACGGGCAGCCTGCCGAAGGCGCCCACGTGGCGCTGTTGACGTTCGAGAATCGCTTCACCCTGACGAAGAAGGCGGCGTTCGAGGGCAACGCGCGCTGGCTGGTCAGGACGGACGGGACCGGAAAGTTTCAGTTCAAAATGAACCGGACGGCTCACAGCGTGGCGGCGGTTTGCGCCGAGGGCTTCGTGCTGGCGCGGGTGCCCGGCTCGCAAAATCCGATGACGTTGCAGGTTCAACCGTGGGGTCGCGTCGAAGGCATCGTGGACAAAAGCGCGATGACGCACGGTGTGGAGGAAGTGGGACTCTACGATCCCACTGCGGACAATTATCAAGGGAGTGTCAGCACTCTGGGTTCCTATCTCGTGAAACCAGACACGGATGGGCGTTTCATTTTCGAGAAGGTCCCGGCGGGTGAGTTCAGCGTGTTTATCAATTCGGGCATCGGCGTTCCTTTTCACCACCAAACCTCGATCGTGGTGAGGTCCGGAGAAACCACCAGTGTGACGATCGGCAATCGGATCGGCGTGATGTTAAGCGGACGCTTTGTGCCACCCGAGGGCAAGACAGTGCGTTGGAAGGAAGATTTGGTTGACGCCGAACTGTACGCCGACCCCCTTCCCCTACCACCGCGGGATGAGGGTCCGGCCGAAGAACGCCCGATGCGCGCCCTGGAATTCTGGACGTCCGCCGCGGGTCGCGACTACGTCAACACACCTCACGTGTATTCGGTTTTGGTTCGCGACGACGGCTCGTTCGTTTCGTTGGAACCGCTTCCGCCGGGCAAGTATCGTTTCACAACCGTGTTCAAAAACTGTTCGATGACTCGCCACATTACGGTTGGCCAGGAACAATCAGAGATTCAGCTCGGACAGATTTCTTTGCGGTGATGGAATCATTGTTGGCATGGCTGCCGTGGGAATGCAAGCGGCCAGGGCTAGTAAACTCCCTCCACAATGTTTTTCTCCATCGCGCCGAAGGGGCGGACTTCGGCCACGCCGTCCCAGGCATAAGGCGCGCGCGGTTCGCGGCGAATGGCTTCGTCGCGTTCCAGGAAACGCGGCATGAAAAATTCCTTCGTCAACGTCGTCAACTCGACGCGGCCCCACGCGCCGTACTTCACCAGTTGGTCGGTCTTGTTCGGGTCCACCACGCGGAGCACGGCGCGCGGTTGCGGGGCGTAGTAGGTGATGGTGAAATTGTCCTCAGGCCGTAACGGCACGCTGGCGGCCAGACCCATCAATGTGTTGCCGTAAGTCGGATAAAAGCCGATGCGGCCTTCCAAAACTTCCTCGACGATGAAGCGGACGTATTGGGGGGCCATGGTCGTGCCGCCGCAGAACACGCCGCGAATGCCGGCCTCCCACAAATTGATTTTCTCGGCCAGCGCCTCCAGCAGTTTCGGCGTGGTGAAAAGACCGCTGACTTTGCGGTGCTTCAAAATGGTGACCGCTTGTTCGATCACGTGGTCCATGTAAGCCTTGGCCTGGTCGGCTTTCTTCTCGCCGATGACTCTCTTCACCCAGCGCGGGTCGAGATCGACGAAGTAACACGAGCTGCCGCGGAAGTTGGCGAGGTGCTCGATGGCGAGGCGCAGACGGCGCGGTCCCGTGGGGCCGACCATCAGCCAGGCGCCGCCGCGCGGGAAATGTTCGTCGGAAACTTTGCCGGAGAATTCCTCGTAATCGACCTTGTAATCGTCCCAACCGATGCGCTGCTTGGGCATGCCGGTGGTGCCGCCGGTCTCGAACACGTTGAAGGGCCGGCCTTTGAATTTTGCCGGCACCCAGACTTCCGGTTGCAGGTCGCGCAACGACTCGTCCGGGAAATGAGGGAACTTCAGCACGTCAGCGAAGCTTTTGATTTCCTTGCGGGGATCAAAGTTTTTCTTCGCCCAGTCGAGCCAGAACGGGCAGCCGGTCTCCGGCGAAAAATGCCACTGAATGATTTCGCGCAGGTGGGCGTCGAGTTTTTCCTGCGCGGCTTTGATGGCGGCCTCGTCAACAGACATAAATCAATTTTCGATTTAAGATTTGCGATTGTCGATTTTGAATTTTTTGTCTTTTGGCAAGTTCCTGATGATTTCAGTTGGCGAGTCAATGGGTTGGATTGATTCCGCCTCCTCACGTCGGCGGCTACAGAGTCTCGGCCCGACGGGAGCCTCCCGAAGTGAAGCATTATTTTTTCCCGCCCGGTCTGTTCGGGTTCACGTCTACTTTAGGCTGGTCGCTGCTCGGCGCGTGACGCGCGGCGTCGTAGAAAGCGTAGAGATGCATGTTGCTCGCGACGTAGATGACGCCGTTGGCCACGACCGGCGTCGAGTAAACCGGCGCGCCGAGGTTCACTTCGCTAAGAACTTTCTTTTCCTTGTCCGCGGCCAACACTACAAAGTCGCCATCCTCGTCTCCGCAATAGACCTTGCCGTCGGCGACGAGCGTCGAGCCCCACATGTGCGCCTTCATGTCGTGCGTCCAGTAAAGCTTCCCCGTCTCGGCGTCGAAGCAATGAACGAAGCCGGAGAAATCGCCGACCAACAGCAGACCAGTGTTCGGGTCAATCGAGACCGTCGAGATGCTGCGGTGGATTTTGTCGTAGCTCCAGATTTTGCCGGTCTGCGTGATGTCGCCGGTCCTGGTCGCGTCAATGCAGGTCAAGATGCCGACGCCTTCGCCGTGTTCAGGGTCCTGGCCAACCGCGACGTAAACGCGGTTTTTGTAAAAGACCGGTGTCGCGTTGATTTCACTGACGCCTTCCGCGGCGGGGTACTTGAATTTCTTCCGCTCCGGCGGGTTGCAATCGTATTTCCAGGCAACCTTGAGATAAGTCGAATCGCGTTCCTTCACCGGCTTCGCGTCGAAGGCGTAGCAGTAGCCGTCGCCGCCGCCGAAGAAAACCAGTTTCCTGCCGTTCACCACGCCCATCGACGGGGAGCTCCACTGACCATGGAAAATGTGCGGACCGATGTGAGCGTCGTCCTCGGCGACGAATTCACCGGTCTTCTTATTGAGCGCGATGAAGCTGGGTGAGTTGGGCGACGGAATGTTCACGTGGGACCAGTCCTGTCCGTTGGAAGTGCAGGCGTAAACCAGGTCGTCCACGATGAGCACGGAACAGTTCGACGCGTTGTGCGGGAAGACTCCCAGTTGATCGATCATGTCGTAAACCCAGATGATGTCGGCGGGCCGTCGTTGCCGTTGGCCATGCCTTCGGTGTCCAGGCAAATCACTTCGCAACGGCTGGTCACGAGGTAAACGCGATTGCCCTCGACGCACGGCGAAGAAAGCAAGCCGAGCCCTTCCCAGTCGTTGACTTTGCCCGCTTTGAGCTTTGGCACGACGAGTTGCCAGAGAAATTCACCGGTCTTTTCATCAAAGCACAACAGAATGCTGCGGTCGCCCTGATGCTTCGGGTCGCGCGGATTTTCGTTGTTGGTGCCGATGAAGACTTTGCCGTCGGCGACGACAACATTGCCGTAAGCTTGCGAACCGAGCGTGGCCACCCACTTGACGTTTTTGGTGGTTTTCATGTCGATCTCTTCGGTGCCGGACTTGGGCTTGCCGGGGTCGAAGCGGTCGGGCAGACCTTTGGCGGGCGAATACATGTTGCGTCCGGGGTCGTTGCCGCCCCAACGCGGCCAGTCGGCTGACTGGGCGGGCATCGCGGGGCAGATTAGGATTAAAAGGAAGATTAAGAGAGGGGCGGCCGTGTTCTTAATCTTACTCCTAATCCCTTCGGCGATGTTCAGCGGAATTGAAGTGGAGGCACGATCCAGTTGGCCGTGCGCTGAAAGCTTCGGAGGGACACGCTCGAGAATCTCCGTTAGCCAGGTAACGAATTTCAGCGAGCGCTGATAGACCGCCAGTTTTTCGTGATCGAAGCGGATGGTTTTCATGGAGGGATTAAGATTAAGAGAAGGATTAAGATTAAGAGGCTAATTCGCTGTCACCGAAATGTTGTCGATAAAGACGCGCATGTCCTGCGGCGAAAAGCCGAACAATCCGGGACAACCGCTTCGATGCGCGTGTTTGTGAGGCACTTCAAACGTCCAGGCCGCCGGCTCCGCCTCGCCTTTGGGCCAGGCTTTCGCGCGCACCACGCCCGAGCCGTCCGCGGCCACATCGACTCGCCCCTTCAAGTGATACCAGACGTTCGGTGACCAGTTGAATTCCTTTCCGAAACGGAACAATTCGTCGTTCGAGCTGATTTCCAGTTTCTTCTCGTTACCCTTGAGCACAATCCTATAGCGCTGATTGATGACACCCGCGTCGGACATCTTGCGTTTGTTGCCTTCGCTCATCACATCGGCTTCAATCGTGTAATTCTTTAACTGCGGGTCGCCCATGAACACCGTCGCGCGCTGGAAAAAACGATTGTCGATGGTCTTGACCAGGGCCTTGTTGCCGTCCTTCTCGCGCACGTCGAATTTGAACCGCGCGCCAATCCACGGCAGCGGCGGATAGGCGAACGACGTGGGCGGCTCGACGTTGTTGGTCGTCGTCTCACTCAACTGGAACGCCTCAAAATCCTGTTTGATGGGCAGTCCGGGAAGTACACGCCCGCGGAACGTGCCGCGCAGGTTGCCGGCAACCGCTTCGAACGCGCCCGCCGAAGGCACCGGGTCAGAAGCGGCGACCAGTTGCCCGGCTTCATTGAAGTCCGCTTTCATCGAAGCCCTCACCCGCGCCGTCGGCGGAATGTAATGCGACCATTTGATCTGCTTCGGGTCTTTGACTTCCTCGACGGTCAACCCGTTCGCGTCGAGCGCGCGCACGCGAAACGAAACTTTGTCGCCGGGTTTCAACAACACCTCCGAGGGAATGATCTGAAGCCGGTCCGGGGGGCCGGGCGCAGGCCACTTTTCTTCAGTCGGTTCGTGCGGCAGACCTGGATTGTTCCCTTTCCGGCCAAAACAATAAAGCTGCTTGCTCGTCTGCACGTAAATCTTGCCGTTATAAACTGACGGCACACCGAAGCAGCGACCGTCGAGCACCGCGTGCGCGAGGATTTCGCCGCCGCTGGCGCCCGGTTTGACAATGTAAAATGCGCCTCTGCCAGCGGTCTCATCGCCGCCTTCCTCTTTCTGGCCCGGTTCGTTGAGGATCGGCACATACAACTTGCCGTCCGCATAGATGGGGCACGCGTTGCGTTGCTCGATGCCGAGCTTCAGTTTCCAAAGAATTTTTCCGCTGTTCGCGTCGATGGCAGCGAGGTTGCCGACCTCACTGGTCAAATAAACCGTGTCGCCGACGAGAATCGGTGAGCTGGTGGAAGTGCGCAACTCGTTGCTCCAAAGCTCGACTTCCGAGCGCGGTACGACGACCGGGCCGGCCGCTGCGTTGGCCGGTGTCGCATGCGGGATTTTCATCGCCACCATCTGGCCGGGTTCATAAGGCGTGCCGTAAATCGCGATGATCTTGTCGTTGTGGTGGACGAGCACGGACGAATTGATGCCCGCCTTGAAGAGCGGGATGCGCCAGATCGGATCGCCCGTGCGGGCGTTGACGCAAACGATGCTGCCGTCGCCTGTGGACGCATAGAACACGCGCCGGCCATCGAGCCAGTCCAAGACCGGCAACGAAAACGAATTGTCATGCGGACGATCCGCGGGAGACGAAGCCCAGACCAGTTCGCCGGTCTTCTTGTCGAACGCGTAAAAGCGGTCGCCGCCGGGTCCGTGCGCACCCCAGTTCGCCGTGATGCCGCGCGTAAGCACGAGGTCTTTATCCATCAGCGGTGACGCCGTGCGGCCGTTGGGGAAAGTCAGCCGCCCATAAACCTCCATCATCGACACGTCCCAGAGCTTCTGGCCGTCGGCGCTGAAGGCCGCGAGAATCCCCTGGGTGCCCTGCATATAGACATTGCCCGTCTCCGGATCAATCGTCGGGCTGGACGTGGCGTAG
>QHOP01000241.1 GCA_003219345.1 Verrucomicrobiota bacterium | reverse complement strand
CCAGGCCGTACCTGCAGAGGAACAAGTCCACGTAGCCGTCATTGTCGTAGTCACCCCACTGGGGTGATCTGCCGGTCCTCGTAATCAGATCACCAGCGGTGATTTGGGTGAAATTCCCATTGCCCTCGTTGCGGTATAGGAAGTTCGGCCCATTATCGCCGCCGCCGACGAAAAGATCCGAAAATCCATCGTTGTTGTAATCGCCCCATGCTGGCGCCGGTCGATCAGCGGGCTTGTCCGTTGCGATCGCGCCAGACGTGACGCGCGTGAAATTGCCGTCACCGTTGTTGTGGTAGAGAAAATTCCCACCGGCGTCGATGGCGGACATGAAGAGGTCCGGCCAGCCATCGTTGTCGTAGTCACACCAAGCGCCTTGATACTCATCCTTTCCATCCTTGACGACAGGACTGTTAGTAATGCGCGTGAAGGAGCCGTCACGGTTGTTGTGGTAGAGCTGGTCGTTGCCGTACCGCGCGACAAACAAGTCCAGGAACCCGTCCCGGTCATAGTCGGCCCATATGCACCCTTCCGCGCCGCCATTTGGACCGACGAGGTTCCCGACGACGTTGGTCGGCATCGAAGTAAACGTCCCGTCGCCGTTATTCCGGTAGAGATAGTTCCAGGGAGGGAAACCGTGGCCGTCGGTGCTGGTCACGAACAGATCGAGGTGGCCATCGTTGTCGTAGTCACCCCAAGCGATGCCGCGGTAATCTCGGCGCGTGTTGACGATAGCGCCCTGCGTGACGCGCGTGAAGGAGCCGTCGCGCCCGTTGTGATAGAGGAAATTGGTTTGATTATCCAAGCTCGTTACGAACAGGTCGAGATAGCCATCATCGTCGTAATCGGCCCAGGCACAGCTAAGCCTGCCGCCGAGATCATTGACAACTCTGCCGGAGGTGATTTTGGTGAACGTGGGATCTACTTCGAGCACGGCAGGCTTGCTGGTGGCGGTGCCGGCGTTGTTGAAGATGATCGCAACGTAGTTGCCCGCGTGACTGAGTTGGACATTAGTGACACCGAGTGTGCGGTTGGTGGCATTGGCGAGGTCCTCGCCGTTGAATTGCCACTGGTAGGCGAGCGGCGAGGTGCCGCCGGCGATGACGCTAAATATGGCCGTGGCGCCCAAGCTCACGGATTGATTGGTGGGCTGCCGCGTAATGATCGGCGGCACCAGAACCGTCAAGGTGGCCACGGCGCTGGTCACAGACCCTTCGATGTTCGTGACCACAACCGAGTAGCCGCCACCATTGGCCAAATGAACATTCGTTAAAACCAGCGTGGCGTTGGTACCACCGCCGAGGTCAAAGGTGTTGAACTGCCATTGGTAATTCAGCGGTCGGGTGCCCGTGGCCTCAATCGTAAATGTCGCATCCGTGCCCACCACGTTGGTCTGGCTTTGGGGTTGCGTGGTGATGACCGGTTGCCCCAAAGCGTTGAGCAACCCGCTCAAAAATATCCCGATTGCCAGCAGTTTGGTTTTCGTTTTCATTTTCTCGCTTTTTTTATTTTGCAAGAAGGCATCAGCAAGAAAGCCGGTCTCGAATCGTAGCCAATTGCGAGTTGACCGCAGGAAATCAGGCGAGTTCATGCAATCGCCGAGGGGTTGGTCGGCGGGCCGCCGACTGCTGCACGCGAGTCGCGTGCGCTCCCCGGAATTGTCAGACCCGCTCGTAAGTCGTTTTCTTTCATACCAAGAAGGACACAACGCGTTTTCCGCAGTTCTTTCAAAAAATCTGAAAGAATCGGCGTTGCTCGATTGTGGTTTCGGCAGTATGAAGATCGTCGAGGTCCCATGACGGAATCCGCTCAAGATTCGCAGGCCACGCGCTGGAGCCTGCTGGCCCGACTGAGGAATTGGGAGGACCAGCAAAGCTGGCGCGAGTTCTTCGACATTTACTGGCGGCTGATCTATTCCGTTGCCATCAAGGCCGGGTTGAGCGATGCCGAGGCGCAGGACGTGGTGCAGGACACCGTCCTCTCCGTGGCGAAGAAAATCCACGAGTTCAAATGCGATCCGGCGGCGGGATCGTTCAAGGCGTGGCTGCTCAAGCTGACGCGCTGGCGCATCCTCAATCAGTTGAAGAAACGAATGCCGGAGAAAGTGGGACAGGCTTCCAGCCTGTCAGGAGCAGGCCAGACTCCTGCGCTACGTCCGCGCGACGACTCAACGCGCACGGCGACGATCGAGCGTGTGGCTGATCCGGGAAGTCTTGATCTCGATGCTGTCTGGGAAACCGAGTGGGAGCGTAACCTGGCCGAGGCAGCGAAGGAGCGCGTGAAACAAAAGGTCAGCGCGCACCAGTTCCAGATGTTCGAGTTGTATGTGGTCCAAGGCTGGCCTGTGCGCGAAGTCGCCCGCCTGCTGAACGTCAGTGTCGGGCAGGTGTATCTGGCCAAGCATCGCGTGAGCGCACTGTTAAAAAAGGAAGCGAAACGCCTGAAGTCCGCCCTTTAGCGATTCGGTTGAAACACCGAACTCCGCTTTCATCCGTCTATTAAGGGGCAGCGTTCAAGGCAAACGTAATTCGTTCGTGCAATACGTGTCTGCCTGGCTTCCCGTCGTTCGGTGTCCATTCGCGGCTAATTTCCCGCTTGTTTCCTCAACAGCGTTTGCCTAACTTCCGCCTCCGCCTGTTTTGGAGCGCGTTTCAGAAGCAAAAATTTTTTATGCTTAAAGCCGGAATTGTCGGTCTGCCCAATGTCGGCAAGTCCACGCTGTTCAACGCTGTCACGCGCACGCGCAAGGCGGCTGCGGAGAATTATCCTTTTTGCACCATTGATCCCAATGTCGGCGTCGTCGAAGTGCCTGATTCGCGTCTGGCTCCGTTGGCCAAAATCGCCAAAACGGACAAAATCATCCCGGCAGCCATCGAGTTCGTGGACATTGCCGGACTGGTGAAAGGCGCATCGCAAGGGGAAGGGCTGGGAAACAAATTCCTCAGCCACATCCGCGAAGTGGACGCCATCGTGCAGGTCGTCCGCTGTTTTGAAGACCCGGACATCGCGCACGTCACCGGCAGCGTGGACCCGATCCGCGACATCGAGATCGTGACGACCGAACTGGTGCTGGCTGATCTCGAAGCCTTGCGCCGTCGTCGCGACAAAATCAGCAAAGACGTGAAGAGCGGCGACAAACACGCCGTCGCGGAAAGCCACGTGCTCGACCAAATCGAACCTCACCTCAACTCCGGCAAACCCGCCGCGACACTCCATTTCGCGCGAGAGGAATGGGAACTGGCGCGCAATTGTTTCCTGCTCACGGCCAAGCCCACCATCTTCGCCGCAAACGTAAAGGAGAACGAGTTGGCCGCCGCGGACACTAACCCGCACATCACCAAAGTGCGCGAGTACGCCCGGAGCCATCACGCCTGCGACACGGTCGTTCTCTGCGCTCAATTGGAGAGCGACCTGGCCGACCCAACTCCTCGGCCTGCGCACCTTCTTCACCTTCAACGAAAAGGAAGTGCGCGCCTGGACGATCCACGGCGGCGACACGGCGTCGCGCGCGGCGGGCACGATTCACACGGACTTTGAGCGCGGCTTCATCAAGGCCGAGCGGGTGAACTGGAAGGACCTCGCGGATGCCGGCTCGGTCGGGCGCGCGCGGGAAACCGGGCATTACTCGCACGAGGGCCGCGACTACGTGGTGCGCGACGGCGACGTGCTGCTGTTCAAGTTTAATGTCTAGTGTGGTTTTCCTGACGCTTCTTTACAATAACGCCGAACAGCAGCGCCCCTCACCCTGCCCTCTCCCCATCGGATGGGGAGAGGGTGGCCGAAGGCCGGGTGAGGGGAAAGCGGAACGCACACATTGGGTATTCCCTGTGACATGATACTGGCGCAAAATGAAAGTCCTGGCCATTGACGTCGGCGGCACCCATGTGAAAGTGCTGGCGTCAGGGCGCAAGCAGCACCTTCAGATCGATTCCGGCCCGACGCTGACACCGAAGAAAATGGTCGCCGCTGTGAGGGCGGCAACCGTCGGCTGGAAATACGAGGCCGTCTCGATCGGCTATCCCGGACCCGTGGTCCATGGACACCCCGTGGCCGAACCCCACAATCTGGCTCGGGGTTGGGTCGGTTTCGATTTCAGAAAAGCGTTCGGGCGCCCCGTGAAGGTCATTAACGACGCTGCGATGCAGGCGCTCGGCAGTTATCGGGGCGGACGAATGCTCTTTCTCGGCCTGGGCACGGGCCTGGGTTCTGCCCTCATCGTTGACGGGGTGCTTGAGCCGATGGAACTGGCCCACCTTCCCTACAAAAAAGGCCGTACCTATGAAGACTATGTCGGGTTAGCCGGGCTGAAACGGCTTGGCAAGAAAAAGTGGCGCCGCTCCGTCGCCGACGTGGTGGCGCAACTCGAAGAGGCGTTGCAGGCCGATTATGTGATCCTGGGCGGCGGCAATTCAAGACTGCTCAAACGCCTTCCCCGCGGCGCGCGCCTGGGTGACAACGCCAACGCGTTCATCGGCGGTTTCCGCCTCTGGCAAACGCCGAGGCGCGGCAGGTCAGCGACGTTCGGCAGAGCCGGAGGCTTAAGAGGATGAATGGCTCAAATCCAACCAGCCCTTCGGGCGAGACCTCGCTTCCGAGGCCGATGCCGTGCCGACGGCGGACGCGCTCTTTCCCCTCACCCCGGCCCTCTCCCATTGCGAGAGGGAGAATCGCCCGCCACTTAGGGGCGCAATCAGAGCGCTTCGAAAGGTCGCCGCGCGGAGAGGGCAACCGAAACTTCGCCATGTCAGAGAGCCTCGAAAGCTGTTCCCTCCCCATGAACCTCGTAGCAGCCGACGTGAGGAGGCTCATTCCATTTCGGCTGAAGGAAGTTGGAGCCTCCTCACGTCGGCTGCTACGGTTCAGGGGTTCAATGCGCGAAGTTTTTCGGGGAAATCTCTCCCTGGGCGAGAGGGTCAGGGTGAGGGGAACGAGGCGCTACTCATCGGGAGGCAATCGACCTTTCCCGCAACTGTGGAACTCCTTGATTGCTCCGGCAGAGCCGGAGGTTGCCCCAACAGAATCATGAGTTTTGCAAGTTCTATGTCTGCCGACAAAATTGTCTTCCTGTTCGACGTGGACAACACACTGCTCGACAACGACCGCGTCATCGCCGATCTCAGGCGTCACCTCGACCGCGAGGTTGGCCCCGAACGGGCCCAGCGTTATTGGGCCATCTTCGAACAGTTGCGCAACGAACTCGGTTATGCCGATTACCTCGGCGCGTTGCAGCGCTACCGAAGCGAGCATCCGCGCGACCCGCGACTCCTGACCGTCTCGAACTTCCTGGTAAATTATCCGTTCGCCAACCGTCTGTATCCGAACTCGCTCGACGTCATTGAACATGTTAAGCAGTGGGGGCGGGCGGTCATCCTGTCCGACGGCGATGTCGTGTTCCAGCCGCGCAAAGTGGAACGGTCCGGCCTCTCCGAAGCCGTAAACGGAAACGTTTTGATTTACGTTCACAAGGAAAAGGAACTCGAGGATGTGGAGCAGCGTTTTCCGGCGAAGCACTACGTGATGGTGGACGACAAGCTACGCATTCTGGCGGCGATGAAAGGAATCTGGAGGGAGCGGTTGACGACCGTGTGGCCGCGCCAGGGGCATTACGCGCTCGACCCGCAAGCGATCGCCACTTATCCGCCGGCGGACCTCACGCTGGAGCGCATCGGTGACCTGGTCAACTACGCTTTGCCCGCGTTACTGAGCCGGTAGAGCCGGGTTGCTGCGCGACCCAAATTTAAGGACGAGCCGCAGCCGCGAGACTTTTCTTTGCATCCATTCAGGTATAGTTCCGCCATGCGTAAGCTGCCGCGCTCATTCTACGACCGAGATACGATTGTGGTCGCCAGAGAACTGCTCGGCAAATACCTCGTTCATCGGTCGCGCGGCGTGAAACGGATCGGCAGGATTGTGGAAGTGGAGGCGTACCTTGGCCCGCACGATCTCGCTGCGCATTCGGCCAGAGGATTGACGGACCGTACGAAAGTCATGTTCGGCCCGCCCGGCCACGCCTACGTTTATCTCATTTACGGGATGTATTACTGCATGAACGTGGTGACCGAGCGTGAAGGCCATGCCTCCGCCGTGTTGCTGCGCGCCATCGAGCCGGTGAAAAATGTCGTGGGCCGGACCTGCGGTCCTGGGCTGCTTTGCAAAGCGATGCGCATCGACAAGCGCCTCAACGCCCACGACCTGCTGAGCGACAATTTCTACATCGCCGCGCCTGAATCCGTGAGGGGAGCGTCCCCGCGAGCCGTGATCCCGAGCCCGAGCGCGGCTCGCCGAGAGGCTCGCCCCACCGGTGTCAACGAGGCGCCGCCCAAAGGCGAGGTGTTGGTAATTGCCAAGAGACCGCGGATTGGAGTGGACTACGCCCGGCATTGGGCCAGACGGCATCTGCGGTTTTACATCAAAGGCTGTCCGTTCGTTTCGCGGCCATAGCCTGCGGAGGCTACCTCAGGACCACGGCGCCGTCAGAAGGCCCGTCGCCGCTCTCCTTCAGTTCCTTCAGGAAACTTTTCGCGGGAAAATGTCTGCCTGGACAGCGGGTGTAAATCGGATTGATTTGCTGGTGCGCATTTGTCTTTTGGTGGGTCGGTCCTCGTCGAAATTTCCCACCATGCAGATGCCGACCGCCTTTTTGTTCAAAGCTTCGCTGGCCAGATGACCGCCGTCGAGCTGAGCTGTCCAGCGGTGGCCGATGGCGATCTCGCCGTCCTTCATCGCATGGCCGTTGCCGATGACGAAATGGTAGGCCAGTCCGTTCTCCATGTGCCGTTCAACGCGATGATAGTAATCCATGCCTTTGACGCTGGCGTTGGGTGAGGCGCTGTGATGAATGACGATGTATTTCCATTTGCCCTGCTCGATGCGAATTCTGCCCAATCCTTTTGGCAGAAGCGAACTCGCAGTCGTTTCGCTTTTGACCGCGTCCGAATCGGGAATGACCAGCTTCTGACCGACCCGAAGTTTGTCGGTCCTGGCGAGGCCGTTGCGCTCGGCCAGTTCCCCGACGGTCAGTCCATATTTGTGGGCGAGGTCGGACAGCGTGTCGTTGTGTTTGACCGTGTAGTTTTTGTCCACTGCCGCGAGTGAAACACAACCGCAGGCCAGCACCGTTGCGGCGGATCCGGCGCAGCGGCGGGCGAACCAGGAGACAAAAAAGCAATTTACCATTCGGTTTCCCGATTCTGACCGGTAACACATCACGCCGTTCATTGGCCAGATTTTTATTCTATTGAAACAAGCTTGTGAAGGCCGTCGGCGCAGATATGATACGCGCCCAAACCCATGAGAAAATCGTTTTGCATCGGACTGCTCTTTCTGCTGGCTGGAGCTGCCTCAACGGAGTCACAAGCTCAAACTGGTTTCCGGCGAATCGAAGACGTGATTTACAGCCGAAAATTCG
>QHOP01000415.1 GCA_003219345.1 Verrucomicrobiota bacterium | reverse complement strand
TCAAACTGGCAGGGCGATTCGATTGGCTTGAGGAGCGCGCCCGCCTCGGGCGCAGTTCGACGCGCCTCGCGTCGAACTCTTCGTGGTGCCTCCAGCCGAACCAAGCGGTTTGTCTCTCGACACCGTCTGATAGGCGGACAAGGCGTGGGCCAGGACGCGCTGCGGCGCGCGTACTCCCCTCTTTCAACTGAATCCTTCCAGCTGCGGCCGACTTGAGCCTGCCTTTCCGAGTTCAAAACTTCATGGTAAACTCCGCGATAAATGAGTGAGTCCGCGCCTTGTCGAACCGGAGCTGACCAGCCGCACCACTGTTGAAGGAGAACACGTCCCACGACGGCTCGCCGGTCGCCAGAAACTTGTAGCCGAACCCGACGGCCATGCGGTCGTTGAACTCGTAGCGGAACCCCGCGAACCCTTGCAGCGCCCACACCACGTCCGAATCGTCTCCGTTCAGCGAGGCGCTGCCAGAGGGACCGTTGATCGTCGCGCGGTCGATGGTGAGAATACTGCTCGAAGCCCCGCCGCCAAAGCCCACATACGGCACGAAATTCCCTTCCAGCGGGAAATGGAACACCGCGTTGACCAGCATCGGGAAATTGGCCAGAGCCGCGTCCGTGCCCGGCGAGCCGGTGATGGACTTGATGGAGTTGTAAAGTACGCCCGCCTCCAGCTCCGCGCTGAAGTAGTTGCAGAACATATAACCGGCTGCCGCGCTGATGCGGAAACCTGGATCGTATTTCACGTTGATCCCGGAGACCGGGCCAAAGAACTCAGTCACATCCGTCCGCTGCGACACTTCCGGCCCGATGCCCCCGCGAAAATAAAATCCCTGCCCCTGCGGGCCGCCGCGGTACACCTCCTGGGCCAAAAGCGACATCGAAGACAAAAGACCCGCCGCCGCCCACCTTCCAAACACTGACCTCAGACCTTTTCTCATAATGTTCCTCCACTCACTCAGTTGATTGTTTTCTGGACCACCGGCATTCGTCCTGCCCTGGCTTGCCGCTTCAACCAGCTCGATTGAAGCTTACCCAACTCCACACGCACCGTGGCTTTAGTTTTTACATGTTCAATGTCAAGGCCAATTACTCGTCGTCCGCTTCCTCCTCCGCTGTTTTACCGGTGTCCGCGCAAATCCCGCGTTTGCTTTTCGCCACAAACTCCAGCAAAACCCGCGCGTCGTCGCTCTTGAATTCTTTGCGCGCAGCCGCCAGCGCCACGCTCAATTTTTCACCGCTGCGAAACAGCGCATGGTAAAGCCGTTTTAACTCCAGCCGCCGTTCGTTCGTAAAGCCGGCGCGACGGAGCCCGACCGAGTTGAGCCCGCAAATGCCGTTGTCGCCACGCGCCACGCAGAACGGAGGCAAATCCTTGCTGATGGCCGAGCCGCCCTGCATCAACGCCAGAGTGCCCACTCGCACAAACTGGTGCACCAGACAATTGCCGGAAATGAAGGCGCGATCCTGAACAACAACGTGGCCCCCGAGCAGCGCGCCGTTGGCGACAATCACCTGACTGCCCACTTGCGCGTTGTGCCCCACATGACAATGCGCCATGAGAAAATTGCGCGATCCGATCACCGTCTCCCCGGCTTCATCGTTCGAGCGATGCAGCGTGACGTGTTCGCGGAAGACGTTGCCCTCGCCAATCCGCAGACGTGTCGGCTCGCCTTTATATTTCAAATCCTGCGGCGCGTCCCCAATCACGCAGCCCGTGTGAAAAGAATTGTTCGCTCCAATGGTTGTGTGTCCGCTCAAATGCGCGTGCGGGCCGATCCGACAGTTTGCGCCGACGATCACGTGCTCATCAATCAGCGCATACGGCCCGACGTTCACGGTCGGATCAAGTTGCGCCTTGGGATGGACGATCGCCGTCGGGTGAATCATAGCGGCGCCGAGGGTCGGCCGGAACCGGTCAGTTCGGGACGGAACCCGCCTTCAGTCCGCAGTATGGTCGTAGGGCAGCCATCCTGGCTGCCGGTTCTGCGGGCATGCTTGCCCGTAGAACACTCGAGCGGCAGGGATGCCGTCCGAACCGGCAGGCGAGACGCCTGCCCTACGTTGTCAGCGTCGCGATTCATGGCTCCGATTCGCGTCCAAATTCCTTTCCATCGGTTAGCACAATCGACGCCGGATTGAAACAGGAATTGAACAAATGGTCGCGGCGCTTCAAGAGTAAAAATACCCCAGCTCCCGCAGCGACAGGAAATCCTTCGCACGTTCCGCTGTTCGTTTCCCGATAATGACATGGTCCAGGACCTCGATCTTGAGCAAATGCCCGGCGCGAATCAGGTCGCGCGTCACTTTGATGTCCGCCTCCGACGGCGTCGGGTCGCCGCTCGGATGGTTGTGCACCAGCACGAGCGCGGAGGCGTTCGCGGCGATGGCCAGCTTGAACACCTCCCGCGGGTGAACCAGAATCGTGTCGAGCGTGCCTTGCGAAATTTGCTCGACGCGAATCAGCTTTCGCCGGGTGTTCAACAGCACGACTTGAAAATGCTCGACGTCGTAAAGCCGATTTTCTTCGCGCAACAAATCCGCGATGCGCTCCGGCGTGTCGAGCACGGGCGTTTCCTGCTGGAGTTCGCGCGCCATCCGCTGCGCCAGCGTGAAGGCGCTTTTCAGAGCAATGGCCTTGTCGCGTCCCACGCCTTTCACCTGACGCAATTGATCCAGTGAAGCGCGCGCCAGCTCTTCCAGCGTCCCGAACCGGGCGAGCAATTGCTGCGCGATGTGAATGGCCGAGTAACCTTTCATCCCCGTGCGCAAAAGAATCGCGACCAAATCGGCGTTCGACAAAGCCTCCGCGCCATCGGCCGCGAGCCGTTCGCGCGGGCGATCCTTCGCCGCCATGTCCTTGATGCGCGGATTGGTAGTCATGTCTTAGCGTCCTCGGAAATTTACTTGGGTGAACGCTATACCCGACGAGGGGAACCAGCGCGAACAAAAAAATTTGATCCGCGCCGTTCGCGTGTTTCGGGGGAAAACGGGAGGACCAGTCTCACGCCGCCCGCAAATCCTGCACGATGAACGGCGCGAACTCGGCGTGGAGGTGCGGAGGAATGCGGGCCTTGAACCGGGCGCTGTCGCCGTTGTAATCGCGCTCGACCACCTGGCCGACGGCGTGCAAGCGCGCAATCACCGCCGGTTCAGTGTGCGGCACTTTCAATTCGACAAGTTCGCGGGCAGGCCGCACCTGGCTTCCCAGTTCCGCCAACAATTCGGGAAAACCTTGGCCAGTTGTCGCCGAAACGGCCACGGTATTCGGATACCGCTCCAGATTCCGGTTTACTAACTCGCCATTCTCAACGCGATCAATTTTGTTGAAGACCATCAGCGTCGGCTTGCCGGCAGCGCCGATTTCCTCCAGCACTGTGTTCACCGCCCGGATTTGTTCCTCGGCCAGCGGATGACTGATGTCCACCACGTGCAACTGCAGGTCCGCCTGCACGACTTCCTCCAGCGTCGCCTTGAACGCCTCGACCAGCCGGTGCGGCAGTTTGCGAATGAATCCGACCGTGTCGGTGAGCAAGACGTTTTGATTGGTCGGCAAACGCAGTCGCCGCGTCGTGGGATCGAGTGTGGCGAAGAGTTTGTCCTCAGCCAGGACCTCGGCGCCGGTGAGCGCGTTGAGCAGAGTGGATTTGCCCGCGTTGGTGTAGCCGACGATGGAGGCCAGCGGCCACAGGTGGCGCTGCCGCCGGGTGCGCTGGGTGCGACGCTGGCGGCGCACCAGCACCAGTTCCTCGCGAATCCTGTCAATGCGCTCCTGCACGCGTCGTCGGTCGGCTTCGAGCTGTGATTCGCCTTCGCCACCGCGCATGCCAATGCCGCCCTTCTGGCGCGAGAGGTGGCTCCAATAGCGCGTGAGCCGCGGCAATAAATGCTGCAGTTGCGCCAGCTCAATCTGAAGCTTGCCTTCGCTCGTCCGGGCGCGTTGCGCGAAGATGTCGAGAATCAGCGCCGTGCGATCGAGCACTTTGCACTCGAAAGCCTTTTCCAGGTTGCGGCTCTGCGCGGGAGAAAGTTCGTCGTCGAAGATGACCGTATCGACATCCTGGCGCCGGCAATGCCTGGCAAATTCATCGGCCTTGCCGCTGCCAATGAAAGTTCCGGCGGCCGGCGCTTTGAGTTTCTGCGTGCCCTCGCCGACGACTTCGGCCCCGGCCGTCACGGCGAGTTCCGCCAGTTCATCCAGCGAATCGCGCACCTCCCAGCTCGTGCGACAGCTCAATTCCGCTCCAATGAGGAAAACCCGTTCGGTTCTCGTGTCCGATGTCGTTATGAGCGCTTTCAACTTCTAAATTCCCAACGGCAGAACCATAGCACGATTTGCGCGTTGTTAAAGTCCAACTTTTTCGCAGCGCCCGGCCAATTGAGTGGCGACTGTCTCGCCGTTGGCCTCTGGCCCCAAATTGGTCCACTCCCAGGTGAATTGTCGGCGAAACCAGGTCATCTGCCGCCTGGCGAATTGCCGCGTGCGTCGCTTTACCAAAGCCATCGTGTCTGCCAGCGAACGCTCGTCGCGCAAATGCTCCACCACTTGCCGATAACCGATGGCTTGCATCGCCGTCCCGTTTTCGGCAAGGCCGCGCTTCAGCAATTGTTCCGTCTCCCGCACCAGACCGCGCGCGAACATCTCGTCCACGCGAGCGTCGATGCGCGCGCGCAGGTCCGCGCTGGAACGTGCGAGGCAGAAGAATCGATCCGCGTTCGGCGTTCTGTGTTCCGCGCTCCACGCGGCGCGCTGCGCCGAAAACGGTTTGTCGGTCAGGCGAATCACCTCGAGCGCGCGGATGACGCGGCGCGGATTTTTTCTGTCGATTTCAGCAAAAGTGATCGGGTCTCGTTGTTTGAGCTCACGGAGCAGTTCAGGCAACGGTGTCGCTTCCAGTTCAGCACGTAGCGCCGCGTCCGCCGGTGGCGCTCCGCCAAGTCCTTCGAGAAACGCTTTGAAATAGAGCCCCGCGCCGCCGCTAAGAATCGGGACCCGGCCGCGTTGTTGAATATCGGCGACTGCGGCGTGGGCGAGCCTGGAGAATTGCGCCGCGTCGAACGGCTCGCTCAACTCGACGATGTCGATCAAATGATGCGGCACGCGCTGCCGTTCCTGTGCCGACGGTTTGGCTGTGCCGATGTCCAGGCCGCGATAGACCTGCATCGAATCGACGGAGATGATTTCGCCGCCGATCCGCTCCGCCAGCGACAGCGCAGCGCTGGATTTTCCAACGGCGGTCGGGCCGGCGATGATGACCAGGCCTGAAGCGCGAAGGGAGGAGCGTTGGGAAATCGTTGCCATTGCTCGGTCCAGTCGCTGACGAAAGCTTCAGCTATGCTTAACCGACCCTTTGGCAGGGGAAGCCGCGGCCTGATCTTTTTGCCACGAGAGCAGGAAGAGCAGCGCCACCCCGGTGCAGATGGCGCTGTCGGCGACATTGAAAGCAGGAAAGCCAATTTCGCCGCCGCCACGACGCGCGATGTAAAAGTAGATGAAATCCACCACGTGACGGTGAGTGAAGCGGTCCACCAGATTGCCGGCAATGCCGCCGAAAATCAGCCCGAGCGAAAGCTGGCCGAGCAACGTGTGCGAATCAAAGTGGTGCCGGGTAAAAAAAAGCACCAGCAACGCCACCAGCGCGAAGACGGCCAGCAGTTGATTGCTGCCGGCGAATTGATTGAACAGGCTCCACGCCGCGCCGGTGTTGCCCCAGTGGACGAATTTGAAGAAACCGTCGATGATCACCTTTTCCTGCGCGTAACCGAGATAACTCAGCACGGCAAGCTTCGTCAACTGGTCGAGCACAAGCGCTGCCGCCGCCACTACCGCCATCCGTCTGGTCGGCCCAAAATTCACGTTTCCAAAGCCACTTTCTGCCCCACTTCCAACTCAAACGCAAGTCCGGTCAGGCAAGGGTACTGCCCCCCTCACCCCTTCCCTCTCCCCAAGTGGGGGAGAGGGTGGCCGGAGGTCGGGTGAGGGGGGCGGTTCATGGTCCCAATGCATGCGAAAAACGAAAGGGGCTTCCCATGAACCTGCCCACTCGTCCTCCTCGTCGTTCTCGTCCTCGATTCGTCCTCTTGGTTTCGAGGACGAGGACGAGACGAGACTCCGTCGAGCTAACCAGACCGCTTCTAAACCCTTGTTTGGCGACTGCCGGCGCGCTATTTTCGATCGGTTCAACCGTGAATGCACGCTGGTTCGCCGCCGTCGAAACGATTCGTTCAGGCATGGTGCGACGCGGCCAAACGAAGATGTCCATGCGGAAATGTGTAACAATGCTTTGTGCTTCTTGCAGGCGAATTAAACCTTCCGTTCTCTCGCCGGCGCAGCTTCTCCTCGTCGGCCTGCTTGCCTGCCTCGGTGCAAAAGCCGCCGGGGCAGACATTGCCATGCTGCCGCCGCCGGCGAACCGCAAAATTGACTTTGTAAAAGACATTCAACCGATTCTCGCCCGGAGCTGCTACGAGTGCCACGGACCGAAAAAGGCCGAGGCCGAATTGCGCTGGGACGCCAAGGACATCGCGATCAAAGGCAGCGAGCACGGCCCGGTCATCGAGCCAGGCAAGAGCAAGGAGAGTTTGATGATCCAGCTCGTCGCCGGTCTCAAAGGCGAAGACAAAGTGATGCCGCAGAAAGGCGACCGCCTGACCGGCGAACAGATCGGTCTGCTGCGCGCGTGGATTGACCAGGGAGCAGATTGGCCGGACAGCGCGTCGCTCAAAGTGGAGGACAAACGGAACCATTGGGCCTTCAAACCGCCCGCGCGCCCGGCCGTGCCGAAAGTGAAAAACAGGAAATGGGTGCGCAACTCGATTGACGATTTCGTCCTGACGCGGCTGGAACAGGAAAGCTTGAAACCATCACCGGAAGCCGATCGCGTCACACTCATCCGCCGGCTGAGCCTCGACCTGGTCGGCCTCCCTCCCGCGCCGCGGGAAGTGGACGAATTTGTCCGTGACAAATCACCGGAAGCCTACGACGAACTCGTCGAACGCCTGCTTGCGTCGCCGCATTACGGCGAGCGCTGGGGCCGGCACTGGCTCGACGCGGCACGTTACGCCGACAGCAACGGTTACGAAAAGGACGCCGCGCGTTCGATCTGGCCCTATCGTGACTACGTCATCCAGGCGTTCAATCGCGACCTGGCGTTCGACCAGTTCACTCTCGAACAACTCGCCGGCGATTTGCTGCCGCACCCGACGCTCGACCAGCGCATCGCCACCGGCTTCATGCGCAACTCGATGCTTAACCAGGAAGGCGGCATCGAGCCCGAGCAATTCCGCACCGAAGCGATGATTGACCGCATGGACGCCGTCGGCAAAGCGTGGCTCGGCCTCACGATCAACTGCTGTCAGTGCCACGACCACAAATACGATCCCATTTTGCAGCGCGAGTATTACCAGCTCTTCGCCTTCCTGAACAACGACGATGAGCCGTTCATCGAAGTCCCAACGCCGCAGCAGCAGAAGAAGCGCGAAGAAATTATCTCGCAGGTCCGCGAACTGGAAGACCAGACGATGCGTGAGGCGACCCATTTGACCGAACGCATGTCCGCCTGGGAAAAAGAAATCGCTGATGCCGCCGGCCAATGGGCCGTGCTGGAGCCGAAGGAATGGCTGAACTTCGCGACGAAGTACGAGAAGCAAAGCGACAATTCACTGATGGCGGGCGGCGATGTAAAGCCCGGCGCGGTCACCCACGTCTGGGTGGACACGACGCTCACGAACGTGACCGGTTTCCGTCTCGAAGCGCTGATGCACCCGAACCTGCCTTACGGCGGGCCCGGCCTGGTGGCCAAAGGCAGCTTTCTGCTCAAGGAATTCACTTGTGAAGCCTGCGCGCTGCACAACCCGACCGTGACGAACCAGGTCAGGTTCCGTCGCGCGCTCGCGGATATGGAAGCGCCCGGTTTCAGCATCACCAACGCGATTGATGGCGACACCGAAAAAGGCGGCTGGACCGCGGCGACGGTTCCGGTTCGTCGGAACACGGAGCATCGCGCGGTCTTCGAATGCGCCGAGCCGATTGTCGGTTTTCCCGGCGGGACCCGACTGAAGTTTACGATTTATCAAAAGCACACCAGCGGCGACGGCCACAGCGGCGAACTGGACAAGGAGAGCAGGCTCGATTGCCACACGCTGGGCCGGTTCCGCCTCAGCGCCACCTCCAAAGGCGCAGAGCGCTGGGAAGCTCATGCCGCCGGCGCGTCCGTCGCAGCGGCCCGCCGCGACGAAAAGGATGTGTCGGCGAGCCCCACCGACATCGAGTCCGCTCCCGTCAGGTCGAACACGTCCCCTTCGATCGGCGAGCCGCCGACCGCTGCACGCGGGCCGGGTGCGCTCCCCGAATTCAAAGGGTTCGAACTGAGAGTGGATCCGCTCACCGCAGGGCAGCGGAAGATTCTTGCGATTCCTGCCGAGGAGCGCTCGACCGAGCAAATGCGCGACCTGTTCAACGCCTTCCGCTACCTGGACGCGGACTTCGCCCAGGTGAACAAGAAAATTGACGACGTGCTGACCAACTGGCCTTACACCGCGACGTCGCTCGTGCTGCAACAACGCCCCGTGCCGCGCGAGACCCACATCTTCAAGCGGGGCGATTGGCAACGGCCTGGCGAAGCAGTCCAGCCGGACGTGCCCGCGCTGTTGCACCCGTTCCCGAAGGACGCACCGCGCAACCGTCTCGGGCTCGCCAGGTGGCTGGTGGACCGGCGCAGTCCGACGACCGCGCGCGTCATCGTGAACCGCATCTGGCAGGCCTATTTCGGCCAGGGCCTGGTGACAACGCCGGAGGATTTTGGCACGCGCTGCGAGGCACCGTCTCATCCGGAGTTGCTCGACTGGCTGGCCTGCGAATTTATGGATTCGGGGTGGAGCGTTAAATCATTGCACCGTTTAATCGTTAAATCGGCCAGCTATCGGCAGGCATCGAGAGTTCCGCCGGGGCTCCTGGCCAAAGACCCTTACAACCGGCTGCTCGCCCGCGGCCCGCGATTTCGCGTCGAAGCCGAAATCGTTGAGGACATTGCGCTCTCCGCGGGCGGACTACTGAACCTCAAAATCGGCGGGCCGAGTGTGCTTCCGCCGATTTCCCCGAGCGTCGGGGACACGGTCTATGGCGGATTGTCGTGGCCGGAGAGCGCGGGTGAGGACCGCTATCGCCGTGGCATGTACACGTTCTGGAAACGCTCCTTGCCGTTTCCGTCGCTGATCGCCTTCGACGCCCCGACGGCCGAAAACGCCTGCACCCGCCGCGTCCGCTCGGACACGCCGCTGCAGGCGCTGACGACTCTCAACGAGAAGACGTTCGTCGAGGCGGCGCAGGCAATGGGTTTGCGCGTGCTCCAGGAAGGCGGCAAGGACGACCGCAGCCGCGCCGTTTACGCGTTCCGGCTCTGCACCGGCCGCGTGCCGACGGAGCCGGAGCTTAAATCGGTTCTCAGTTTCCGGGATGAGCAATACAACTATTTTGAAAACCGTTCCTCGGCGGCGCTGGCCGTTGCCGTGGCCGACCTCAGGAAAGTGCCGCCCGACGTGAACCTGCACAAGGTCGCCGCCTGGGCGATGGTGTCGCGCGCGATTTTAAACCTCGATGAAACGATTACGAAGGAATAAGTCCGAAATCCGAATCCCCGAAGCTCGAATGAACCGCACCGTCCAGCCCGAGTTTGAAGACGAACCAGGAATAGACGAACTGACTTTCTGGGGATTGACAGCAGACGGTGATTCCTGCGAACTGCGCGACGAACCGGCGCGTCATCTTTACGACCTTGGCGAGCGCACGGCGCGTTTTGGAGAAGCCGTCATCCGATTTACCAAGAAAGTCCCTTTCAATCCGGTCAACAATCGCCTGATTGACCAGCTCGTCGGCGCTGGAACGAGCGTCGGAGCCAATTATTGCGAAGCGGACGACGGTGTTTCCGGGAAGGATTTCCGCCATCGCATAGGCACGTGTCGTAAGGAAGCGAAGGAAGCCATGTATTGGCTACGCATGGTTGTCACTTCCGAGCCTGACTTGAAAGATGAAGCGCGAGCCCTGTGGAAAGAAGCGCGCGAACTCAATCGCATCTTTGGATCTATCTGGCGAAAGAGCGCATGAACAAAAATCCGAAGTCCAAATTCGCGGAGCCCGAATCCCGGCAACGAGTGAGCCGCTGTTCTTTCGGACTTCGGGGATTCGAATTTCGGAATTTGCCAAAACCCGTAAATTAGAAAGCCGTTATGAACCTCAGTTTCGAACTTCGATCGGAATACTCAAAATATGTGACCCGCCGCTGGTTCTTCCGCCAGTGCGGCGTCGGGCTCGGGTCGATCGCGCTCGCATCGTTGCTTGACCCTGGGAAGGTGTTCGGGGGTGAAAAGATGGCCGCCGCTGCAAACCCCCTCGCGCCCAGAAAGCCGCATTTCAAGCCGAAGGCGAAGCGGGTCATCTACCTGTTCATGGGCGGCGCGCCAAGCCAGCTCGATCTGTTCGATTACAAGCCGACCCTCGCCAAATACAACGGCCGGCCCGTGCCGAAAGAAGTTGTGATGGGCCAGAAATACGCCTTCATCAAGCCGGACGCGGCGCTGTTCGCGAGCGAGTTCAAGTTCGACAGGCACGGCCAGTGCGGCGCGGAACTTTCCGAGGCGTTGCCGCACCTGGCCGAAGTCGTGGACGACATCGCCATCGTGAAGTCGATGACCACTGACGCCTTCAATCACGCGCCCGGCCAGGTGCTGATGCAGACCGGCGCGACGCAGTTCGGGCGGCCGAGCATGGGTTCGTGGGTGCTGTACGGCCTCGGCAGTGAATCGCAGAATCTGCCTGGCTTCGTCGTGCTGAATTCCGCGGGCGGACTCAGCGGCGGCGCTGCGCTTTACGGCGGTGGCTTTCTGCCGACGGTTTATCAGGGTGTGCCGTTCCGCAAATCGGGAGATCCGGTCCTGTTCCTCTCCAACCCCGCCGGTGTCACGAACCAGATGCAGCGTCGGACGCTCGACCTCGTTAAGGACCTCAATGAACGGCATCTCAGCGTCATGGGCGACCCGGAAATCGCCACACGGATCAATTCGTTCGAGATGGCGTTCCGGATGCAAAGCAGCGCGCCGGAGCTGATGGACGTTTCCAAGGAATCGCCCGAAACGCTGAAGCTGTATGGCGCCGAGCCGGGCAAACCCTCGTTTGCGATGAATTGTCTGCTGGCCCGCCGTCTGATCGAACGCGGCGTGCGTTTCGTGCAATTATTTCACGAGGGTTGGGATCACCACAGCGAAGTCGTCAAGGGTATAAACGACCAGACGGGCAAGACCGATCAGGCGAGCGCCGCGCTCATCAAAGACCTCGCGCAAATGGTTGAGGCCAACGCGGACTTCGGCAGGAAATGGGGCCGCGCCCATCATCCGCAGGCCTTCACCCTGTGGCTGGCCGGTGGCGGAATCAAGCCTGGCATCACGATCGGCGAAACCGATGAGTTGGGTTTCCACGTCGTGAAGGACAAAGTCCACGTCCACGACCTGCACGCCACGATCCTGCACCTGCTCGGTTTCGATCACACGAAGCTGACGTTCCGCTTCCAAGGCAGAGATTTCCGTCTGACCGATGTGGAGGGTGAAGTGGTGGAAAAGGTTCTTGCCTGACGCCGGCAGCCTGGTTCATCAGAATCGTCGTCCGACGATCATCTTGACGATCAGATGGTCCGTACTGTGCGTCACGCCGATGCCGACGCCGCAGTTGAATTCCCAGTCAGGCGAAAAGTTCAAGTCTATTGCCGGCATGATGAGGTGCTGCTGGTCGCCTCCCGGGTCGAAATGCGTCACCGGCCCCAGCGAACCGTAGTATTCCACGCCCACGCCGACGACTTTCGTCAGGTCGTAGCTGACCTTGGCGTTCGGCGCGAACTCGAAACCGGCCGCCGAATTCAGTCCCTTGAGCGATTTTTCAAACGTAGGATTGAACGACGCGTACCAACGGCCCCACTGCTTGTCGATAATGGGGCGGATTTCCACAGACCAGGTGTCCTCCGAAAAGTTGCGCTGCTGGTAGCCGATCTCTGCGGAAAGACTGATGCCTACCGGCCAGTGCCACTCGTCCGGGACGCGGATGCGCGGCCGAATGTGATCGCCCACCCACTGCCAGCCGTCGCCTGATCGCGCGCTGCTGAAGAGGTAAAATCCGGTCTCAAACCACGGCGTGAATCCGTGTGTGATCTCCAGTGTCTCGTGAAACGCGTGATCGGTCGGCAGCAGGCCGTTCTCCACCTGTCTCCGGCCGTCCACGGTAAAGTCGCTGTGCAACTCGACCATTGTTTTGCCCACCGGAACAGTCTCCGAGCCGTAAACCTGAATTTCATAATTGTCCTGCGCTGAGAGCCGCGCTGGCGCGACGAGCACTGTGCCGACCAGGACCCATGAACGCAGGAGGCGAAAAGGGACACGGAAAGAATTATAAAGCAGTGGGCACATTCGATCGATGCGCCAAAGGGAAGCGAGGCGCGCGTCGCGCGTCAATCCGCAAAAGGCGCGCGCCGCTTTTTTCCGGTTTGCGCGTCGGCCCGAACTTGTTAGCTTCCGCCCATGCGAATTTTGTCGGGCATACAGCCCTCCGGCGCGCTGCATCTGGGAAACTATTTCGGGATGATGAAGCCGGCCATCGAGCTTCAGGAGAAAGGGGAGGCGTTTTATTTCATCGCGAATTATCACTCGATGACGTCGCTGTTCGACGCCGGGGAACGCCGCCAAAACACGCTTGAGGTGGCGCTTGACTTCCTCGCGTGCGGACTCGACCCGAAGAAGACGGTGTTCTTCAAACAATCCGACGTGCCCGAAGTGACCGAGCTGACCTGGCTGTTGACGACCGTGACGCCGATGGGATTGCTCGAACGCGCGCACAGTTACAAAGATAAAATCTCCAAGGGCATTTCGCCGAACCACGGCCTGTTCGCGTATCCGGTGCTGATGGCAGCGGACATTTTGATTTACGATTCGAACCTCGTGCCGGTCGGCCGCGACCAGAAACAGCACGTCGAAATGACCCGCGACATCGCCATGAAGTTCAACGAAACCTATGGCCAGACGTTTGTGATTCCGGAGCCGCAGATTCGCGAAGAGGTCGCGGTGGTGCCGGGCGTGGACGGCCAGAAGATGAGCAAGAGCTACGGCAACACCATCGAAATTTTCGGCGACGAAAGGGCGGCGCGCAAAAAAATCATGGGCATCGTGATGGACAGCCGCACGCCGCAGGAGCCGAAGCCGGACGCGGACAAAAACCTCGCCATTCAACTGCTCAAACTGGTCGCGCCCGCGAAAGTGGCGAAAGATTTTGAAGATCGGTTATGCGCAGGCGGTCTGGGCTACGGCGATTTGAAAAAGGCCCTGTTCGAGCACTACTGGAATTACTTCGCCGCCGCGCGGACCAAACGCGTCGAACTGGCGGCGAATCTGGATTACGTAAAGCAGGTGTTGCGCGACGGCACGGCGAAAGCGCGCGCGGTGGCGCAGCAGGTCTTGAAACGTGCGAAGGCGGCGAGCGGATTGGATTGATTCGATCAGCCCCGACAGTCCTTGCGGTCACTGGGCGAACTTCGCATCTTCGACCGGGACATTGTGCCGTTCTGCGTCAAAGCCTTGCCGACACCCCACCCAAAACAGATCACGCCGGCGAGGCCGAGCGTTACGAACCATAGGTTTGTTTTCATGCAGAAAAAAACGGACGGCGGGTGGCGTCCCTCGAGTTTGAACCACCAACCTTGCCGCTCGTGCGCAACGCCTACTTTCGCCGGTGCTCCAGAAACCACTCGTAGAGCTTCGGGTTGTTGTACGTCTCCGTCCAGGAATCGTGCTGCGCTTCGGGATAGACGGTCAGTTCCACATCCTTGCAGCCAAATTTTTTCAGGGCTTCCACCATGCGCTGAGATTCTTCCACTTTTACCACCGGGTCTTTGGCGCCGTGAAACGCCCAAACACCCAGGGACTTCGTCGCCGCCGTTTTTTTCGGATCGGCCAGCAACAGCGCGATGGGATCGCCGCCTCCGCAAATCGGCGCGATGGCGGCGAACCGTTCGGGGTGCGTCAGGCCGAGGCTCCACGTGCCGTAGCCGCCCATGCTCAGGCCGGTCAGATAAACGCGGCTCTTGTCCGCGTTGTATTTCTTTATCACTTCGTCGAGCAGCGCGAACAACACGTCGTTGTCCCAGAGCCGACCGTTCGGGCACTGCGGCGAGAGGATGATGAAGGGGAAGTCCTTGCCTTGCTTCACCAGTTTCGGTGGGCCGTGCACCGCGACCTTCGAGATGTCGCTGCCGCGTTCGCCTGCGCCGTGCAGGAAGAGCATGAGCGGCCACCGCTTGCGCGATCTCGAGCTGTAATCTTTGGGCAGGTAGAGCAAATACTCCGCGCTCACGTCCTTGCTGACCCGGCCCTTGAACGATTTTGCCTGCTGCGGCTCTTTGGATTCCTGCGCCATGGTCGCAAAGGAATTCAAGCCCAACACGCACGCGGCGCAAACGATCGAGACGAAAGTTCGCATACTGGTTTTCCTTTCATTGCGGTTCTTGTAGCGGCGGTCTATGACCGTCGCAATCTTTATTCATCCACCGCCTGTCGCGGACCTCTCGGTTGCGGTTCACATCAACTTCCACCTCGGCAAATCCTGCGAGTCCACCAATCCAACCGGTTCCTTCCGGGCATTGACCACGATCAAATCGTCTATGTTCCGTTCATTGAAAATTTTCAGCGCTTCGACCGCCAGCGCGTCTTCGCGAACGGCAACCGGGTTGCGGGTCATCACTTTTGCCAGCGGCTGCGCCAGCACGTTGTCTTCGGCGGCGATGCGCCGGCGCAGGTCGCCATCGGTGAATACGCCGGCCAGTTTGCCCCGCGCGTTGACCACGCTCACGCTGCCGGACCTGGCCTGAGTCATGACCAGCAACGCCTGTTTGACGCTCACGGTTTCGGAAGCAACGGCATTACGTGAGCCGGAGCGCATGATGTCGCCGACGCGCAGCAGCAACGCGCGGCCAATCGCCCCGGAGGGATGATACCTGGCAAAATCCGTTTTCTGGAAGCCACGCGCCTGGAGCACCGCCATCGCCAGCGCGTCGCCCAGCGCAAGCATTGCCGTCGTGCTGGCCGTGGGCGCCAGGTTGAACGGACACGCTTCGCGCGGGACTCTCACGTTGAGGACCACGTCGCTGTGTCGCGCGAGCGACGATCGGGACGCGCCGGTGACAGAAATGATTTTGACCGAAAATCGCTTGAGCGCAGGAAGCAGGTTCAGCAGTTCCTCGGTTTCGCCCGAATAACTGAGCGCGAGAATTGCATCGCCATCGGCGACGATGCCGAGGTCGCCGTGCAAGGCGTCCACGGTGTGCAGCACGACGCTGGTCGAACCCGTACTGGTGAGTGTGGCGGCGATTTTCTGGCCGACGTTGCCCGATTTGCCGATTCCGACCACGACGATTTTGCCGCGTTGGCGGAGCGCGCTAACAACCAGGTCCACCGCGCGGTCGAACGCCGCGTCGAGCTGCGCGCGCACGGCTTTGAGGCCGGCCAGCTCGATGTCGAAGACCTCGCGCGCCCGTTTCAAGTGGCTCATGCGCGGAAGAGGTTGCCAGCGGGAGTGGCGACTTTCAATGGGGAAACAGCTTAACCGTGCGGAGGGCCGCTTCTTCGTCGGAACGCCGCCAGAATAAACTTGAAAAAACGGGGTGACCTCAAATAGTAGCCGCACCGTTGCCCGTTTCTTGTTCGGCAACGATTTTCCGCGCGGCAACGAAGACGGTTAAACAGCAACTCCAATTCAACCTCATCCCTTATGAACAAAACCATCCTTACCCTTGTCGTCGCCGCGTTCCTGGCGACGAACGCCCGCGCCGCTCTCTTGTTGAGCGACGATTTCAACTCTTACCCCGACGGCTCTCTGGTGGGAGCGCCTGGCTCGCCCTGGATTCATCACAGCGGCAGCACCACCGGCGAAGTGAACGTTGTGTCCGGTCGGGTCAGCCTCACGAGCAGCGAGACGGAAGACGTCAGCGCTGCGCTCAGCGGCGGTCCGTATTCGGCCGGCAGCGGAGTCACCCTCTACACCAGCTTTACCGTGAGTTTCAGCAGTTTGCCGAACAACGCGGGCACCTACTTCGCCCATTTCCGCGACAGCACGAACGGATTTCGCGACCGCATCTGGGCCAGCACCACCGGCGCTGCCCCCGGCGAATTCCGGATCGGCATCGGGAACGGGTCCTCCGCGACCGCCCTCAGTGGACAGGTCACAGCCGACTTGAGCCTGAACACGACTTATCTTGTCGTGACTCGTTACGATATCAGCGCCAACCAGAGCACCATCTGGCTCGATCCGACAGCCGAAACCGACCCCAACGTAACCGCCAGCGACTTAAGCACGCCGCTGGACGTTAACACCCTCGCCTTTCGACAGAACGCGGGGATGGGCACGTTGCTTCTGGACGATGTTAAAGTGGGCCCTACTTTCGCTGATGTCGTGCCCGAACCCTCCGCTCTCGCGTTGTTGGCGCTGGGCGCGGTGGGCCTGTTCGCGCGGCGCCTCCGACGGAGGATTCGCTGACGGAGCATGAGGTGAGCGGCATTACTCTGTGTTCGGATAGGAGCCGAGCACCTTGACGAAGCTGCATTGCTGTTCCAGCTCGGCGATGGCTTTGGCGACCCTGTGGTCGCTCACGTGGCCATCGCAGTCGATGAAAAAGAAATATTCCCACGCCTTGCGCTTGCTGGGACGAGATTCAATTTTCGTCATGTTCAACCGATGACGGCGAAACGCGGCGAGCGCGCGATGCAATGCGCCCACCTTGTCCACGAGGCTGATCATCAGACTGGTGCGATCGCGGCCCGTGGGGGGGCTGCACTGTCGGCCGAGCACCAAAAACCGCGTCGCGTTGGCGGCGTTGTCCTGGATGTCGTATTCCACCACACGCAAACCGTATTTTTCGGCGGCGAGCAACCCGGCAATGGCCGCGGTGTCGCCCTCGGTCGAGGCGAGTTCCGCCGAACGCGCGTTCGAGGAGGTCTCAATGATTTCCACACGCGGCAGATTATTCTGCACCCAGGCGCGGCATTGGGCCAACGCCTGCGGATGCGCAAACAGTTTCTTGATTTGCGTCTTTCGTGAATTGCTCAGCAGGCAGTGTTGAACACGCAAAACGATTTGCGACACGATCTTCAGGTCGCTATCGACGAACATGTCCAGTGTGTGCGTGACGACGCCTTCGGTGGAGTTCTCAATCGGCACCACGCCGTAGTCCGCGCGGTTTTTGCTGACTTCGGCAAAGACGTCCGTGATGGTCTTTTGCGGACCGTAACGCAGGCTGGAGCCGAACCGGCGAATGGCGGCCTGATGTGTGAACGTCGCTTCCGGCCCCAGATACGCTATCCGCATCGTCTTTTGCAGCGACAGCGCGCTCGACATGACTTCGCGGTAAATCGCGCGGATGGCATCGTTCGTGATGGGTCCTTTGTTCAAGCGGCAGACGCGTTGGAGCACAGCCAGCTCGCGATGCGGAGCGTAGATTTCCTCGCCGGCTTTGAATTTGATCGCGCCGATTTCGAGGACGTGTTGCGTGCGCTCGTTCAGCAGTCTGACGATCTTCGCATCCAGCTTGTCGATCGCCTTGCGGTGTTCGGGAATGTTCATGAAGTGCGGAGTCCGGAACGCGGAGCGCGGAGCGCATCGTCGCCCCGCGCCACGTCCGGCGCGGCCTTTTGCTCGCCGGTTGCAGGCTTCTGGCTCTCTGCCTCCAGCTTCTGTCCTGGGCCTCCGGCTCTGCCGTCTTTGGCATCGTCCAGAGTGAGCTGCGGCGGCGCGGTGGCCAAACCCGGCCCAACGGTCAGCAGCGGTTCCGGCCGTTGCACCGGAACGCGGCGCAGCTCATCCGCTGCAGGCAATTCTCCCAGACTGCGCAATCCAAAGTATTCGAGGAAAAGCGCCGTCGTACCATAAGTCATCGGACGGCCTGCGACTTCGGCGCGGCCCACTTGTTCGATGAGTCCCCGCTCAAGCAGGGTTTGCATCACACCATCGACGGACACGCCGCGGATTTGCTCGATCTCGGCGCGCGTCAGAGGCTGGCGATAAGCAATGATAGCCAGCGTTTCCAACGCGGGCTGCGACAACCTTGGCGGGCGGACTTTTTCCCCGACCAGCGCCTTCAGCCACGGCGCGTACTCCGACTGGCTGACGAACTGCCAGGAGCCGGCCACGCAGACGAGCCGATAGCTCCGCCGGGCCTGCTGGTGCTCTTTCGCAAGTTGCTCGAGCGCGGTGATCAAATCGTCCAGCTTCACTTTCCTGAACGCTTTCGCAGTTTCCTCCTCGGCATGCTCGGCGGCGTCAGCAAGCACATCGCGCAACTCGGCCGGGCTGAGCGGCTTTTGCGCGGAGAAGAGAACCGCTTCCAGAATGAATTTCAGTTCCATGCGGCAAAGGGTGGCGTTTCTGAGTCGGTTGTAATCCCCTCGCGCGCGGCGACCGCACCCATGCTCCCCTCACCCGACTTCCGGCCACCTTCTCCCCTCGTCCGACGAGGGGAGAGGGCAGGGTGAGGGGCGAACCGTCTGGTGTGCAGGGTGAAGTTGACTTTGGCGCGCATCTAGGTTTGCGAATTGGTGATTTCGGATTGCGGCGCCGAAACGGGCGCGACAGGTTCAGGCGCAGTTGCTGGCGTCGCGGCGATAACCGACGAGGCGCGACGGATTTCGATTTCACTGAACGGCGTCGGCTGAGAAACGACGATATGTTTCAGCCGAATCAATTCGAGCAGCGCCAGAAAAGTTACGACGACTTCCGTACGGCTCGTGGTCTGCTCGAACAGTTCGGAAAACTTCAGCGCCGCCCTGGTGTCCACGGCCTGCCTCAGCAGCTCGATTTTTTCGCTGACCGTCCATTTGTCTTCAAAAATGTCCCGCGCGCCTTCGCGTTGCTGAAAGCGTTTGAGAACGTTGCTGACCGCGTTGATAAGGTCGAACAGCGAAACCTCAGGGCGCGGAGGCGGACTGGACGGTTCGAATTCCAGCTTCCCCGAAAGGCGCGGGAAAATTTTTTCCTGTTCGGCTTCGCGCTGATGCAGTTGAGCGGCGGCGTCCTTGAACTTCTTGTATTCGAGCAGTTGGCGGATTAATTCCCAGCGCGGGTCTTCCTCGTCCTCCTCGCCTTCGGCCTGCACCTGCTGGTCCACCGGCAGCAACTCGCGGCTCTTGATATACATGAGCGTCGAGGCCATCACGAGAAACTCGCCGGCGACTTCAAGGTCGAGCTCGCGCATCAGCTCGATGTATTCGATGAACTGCGTGGCGATTTTCGTCAGGTTCACCTCGTAGATGTCCACCTCCTCCTTTTTCACCAGGTAAAGGAGCAGGTCGAGCGGGCCTTCGAAGACCTCGAACTGGACTCTATATTCGGACATCAGCGCACCGGAGGACTCCCCTCAACGGTCGCCGCATCCTAACAAGGCACACCGCTTTGGCAATGCCGGAACGCGGCTGCGCTAAAGTCGAAATTCCAAACTCCAAACGCCAAAGAAGTCCCAAACGCCAAATGCCGAAGTCGTGAATCCGGCCAAATTTCTGGCCTTTCGGAAATAGGACCAGGCTTCACCTCCAGTCAAGCGAGCATAAATCAGCGCGCCGGGAAAATGTTGGGGGGTTTTTGAGTTTGGAGATTTTCTGGTGTTTGAGGTTTGAGGTTTGGTGTTTCTTCCACCGGTTTATTCAGTGTCCGATTTTCGCCGCTTGCGGCAGTCTATGAAGTGGAATGACGCCTGTATCGCCTGATCGCGAGCTCGTGACCGCCTACGCCGCGGGAGGCTCGGAAACCGCCTTTCGCGCGCTCGTGACGCGGCACGTCCATCTGGTTTATGCGACGGCCCTCCGGCAGGTCGGCGACGCGGGACTGGCCGAGGAGATCACCCAAAATGTCTTCACCGCGCTCGCTCGCAAAGCGCCGAGACTGGCGGGCATCGAGACGCTCGCCGGTTGGCTGCATCGCACCAGCATCCTCGAAGCAAAGGCGCGCATTCGCTCGGAGCTTCGTCGAGACCGGCGTGAGGAAATGGCCGCCGAAGCCGCCGCGCTGGAACGGGAGGGCACGTCGCCGCTTGAGGCGCTGGTTCCTCTGCTCGACGAAGGGCTTTTGAATCTGCGTGCCGGCGACCGGCTGGCGCTGGTGCTGCGCTTCCTGGAGGAGCGCAGCCTGCGCGACGTGGGTCTGGCGTTGGGCGTGGACGAAGACGCGGCCCGCAAACGCGTTTCCCGCGCGCTCGACCGCCTGGCCGGGTTTTTCCGCCGGCGCGGCTTCACGGTTGCAGCAGGCGCGGGCTGCGCCGCACTGCTGGCCAGCACCGCCAAAGCCGCCCCGGCTGGACTGACGGCCTCGGCAGCAAACGCTGGTCTTGCCGCCGGCGGCGCGACGACTGGATTCAACCTTGTCCTGTTCAAACTTATGGCACTCACCAAATCGCAAACGACTGTCCTTTGCGCGATTGTTGCGGCGGCGCCGCTCGCCTGGCAATGGCACGCGAACGCGCGCGTCGCCCGCCAACTGGACGAAGTCACCTCACAAATCAAGTCAACGAGCCGCAGCGCGACCGAACTGGAGGCGCAAGTTCAACGCACGCGCGACGCGTTGCTTGGCGCGCAAGCGGACAACTCGAAGAGTGCGGCACGGTTCGCTGCTTTAAGCGCGCAACGCGACCGCCAGGCGCCGCGCCCGGTTTATCGGTGGGACGACACCTCGCCGCTCGCGCGTGTGCCGAAGAAGCTTCTGGAGCAGCTTCACGTTCCCGCCACCGCCAACCGCCGTGGCCGGTTGAGCGAGCAGATCAGGGAAGTCCTGCAAATGACGGACGACGAAGCGGGGCAAACGCAATGGGCCATTGACCGCTTCCTCTCCGATTATCACGCCGCACTGGCGCAGAAGATGCGCCGGGTCGAGCCGACGGAACAGGATTTGAACGGACATAAACCGGAAGAGACGCGGGTGTTCGACGTGCCGGAAGTGAACGATCAGTTGAAGCAATTCCGTGAGATGCTATTCGCGGATTTGGAAGCGACACTGGGCTCCGAACGGTCCCAGCTTTTGCGAAAGGCCCTCGGAGAAGATTGGATGCCGCCGGAGCTTGACTATGACGGCAGCAACAGTGGCTGGGCGGTCCATAATTTCGGTTACCGGCTGCGCATCTACCAGCCCGTCCCGGGGGACCGTTCAATCATGGAGGATCTCGTTAGCACTGACCGACGCCTAAGGACGGGCGTCCCAATTGCGCTCGACGACATTCCCGATATTCTTCGCGTCCATATTCAGGATTGGATCGCGCTAGCGCAAAGTCAGCCGCCCAAGGACACCAACGCGCCGAAATGAAAGCCTACGCGGCTATGCGTGTTCACAAGACAACATTGATTCTGGTGGTTCTGCTCGCCGCGCTGGCGCTGTGGATTCCGCAGCGGCATCGGCTCGCTGAAGCCCGACTCGCTTTGGCGGAGGCCGGGGAGCAGCTGGCCAGGCTCGACGAGCGCATCGCGGCGGCAACGGCTTCGTTGGAATCCACTCGCCGCCTGTTGCATGAGCAGCACGTGAATCACGCCGCGACCGTGGCTGCCGCGGCGAAGGTGGAACAGGAACTGGCGCGAGTGGATCCGGAGAGCCAATGGGTCGCGCCACCGTCTGCGCCACCGTATTGGAACGCCGGGTCGCCGTACGTCTGGCTGCGCAAGGAAACTTTGCCGAAGCTCGGCGTGCGGGTGTTCACCGACGATGGTGAATTGCGCCCTGAAGTCGCGTCCGGGCTGACGGCAAACGCCCGGCAGCAGCGCGCGTTGAACACGGCGGCGCCGCGTTTGCTGGCCGAATACCGCGCGCTGGAGGTGGCCAACGCTGAGCGCACGGACGAGCATTTGCCCGGCATCGCCGGTGACGGCCCGAAGATGACGATCCGAATCAATCCGATGCCGGAGCAAGGCGCGCGGCTCAAGCAAGAATTTGAAACTGCGCTACGGAGTGAACTCGGAGAGCAACGCGGGGATTTGGTGATGAAGCTGTCGGAAGGATGGCTCGATTCGCAATTCAGCCGGTTCGGACAAGTGCCGAAAACAATTTCCGTGATTCGCCATCCGGACGGCACTTTCAACGCCAGCATCCAGTCCGGCCATAGTTCGACGTCCGTCGGCGGTACGACCACGATTGATAAATACATTCCACCTCATCTATTACCGTTGTTCAGCGACATGTTGAGTCGGACCGATTCCGCCGATCCAACCGGCCCACCAGAGAACTAGCCCGGAAATTTCAAACGCATGAAACCACTTCCGATCTTTCCAGCGCGCAGGACTTCGTTTAGAGTGTCTCCCGCACTGAGCGAACGATCGCAACTAAAAGGCCAAACCGAGTTAAGAATCTCCTGGGCCGAACCGCTGCCGGTGGACGAGATGACCATCGAACGAGCGCACACCAAGGAACACATTGCCCGCGTAAAAACACCCGCGGGCGACTTCGATGGTGACACACCCGCGCATCCTGACATTTTCGAGCACGCCCGTCGCAGCGTGGGCGGCGCCTTACACGCGTTGAAGCTCGCGCGCACAGGAGAAACCGCCTTCAGTTTGATGCGTCCGCCGGGCCATCACGCGACGCGCGACCACGCGATGGGTTTTTGCTATTTGAGCTCCATTGCCATTGCCGCGCTGGAAGCGCTCGGCACCGGCACGAAGAAGATTGCGGTGTTCGACTTCGACGTGCACCACGGCAACGGCACCGAGGCCATCCTGCTGAACCGGCCTGGCGCGGTCTTTTTTTCCATCCACCAGTACCCCTGCTATCCCGGCACCGGGACGAGCAACGTCGGCGATAATTGCTTCAACTTTCCAGTCGCCCCGGCAACGCCGCGTGAGGAATATCGCAAGGTGCTCGCGCGGGCTCTGGACGATCTGAAGAACGTAAGGCCAAATTTGGTGGCCGTGTCCGCCGGGTTCGACGCCTATGCGCGCGACCCGATTGCCCAGGAAACATTGGAGGCGGAGGATTTTCACTGGCTGGGACAATCCATTCGCGGACTGGGCATACCGGCTTTCAGCATTTTGGAAGGCGGTTACAGCCGGGAGTTGCCGGAATTGGTCCTGGCGTATTTGAAAGGGTTGGAAGGCTTGTAAGAACCAGCGGAGGTCGTTGAGCGTTGCCCGTGAGTGAGCATTGCATCGAAGCTCCAAACACCAAGCGCCAAACAAGCTCAAAGCCCGAGGCTCCAGAGCGCGCCTCTACGCAGAGATCAAGACAGTTGGCAACGGCTTCGGCCATCGCGGGAGTCGCAGCGTGGAGGGGTCTTGGGTTTTGGGGCTTGGGATTTCATTGAGACCTGGACATTGGCGCTTGGAGTTTTTTGCGTCAATGCTTCGGACGCAGCAGAATCGCCTTCTTATTCGTTCCTTCGACTTCGACGCTGTGAGTTTCGACTGAGGGATCGTCCTTGAGCGCGTTGTGAACGATGCGGCGGTCAAAAGCGTTCATCGGTTCGAGTTCCACGATGTCACCCCAACGCCGGACTTTTTCCGCAG
>QHOP01000240.1 GCA_003219345.1 Verrucomicrobiota bacterium | reverse complement strand
TGTCCTGCAAAACGAGCACCCGCGGTTCAGGACTTTCGAGCATGTATTTCCATGATTCGTAGCGCGAGCCGGACCTGGTCGCGGGTTGCTCCGCGGCGAACCGGACCGTCACCGCGTGGCCCACCATCACGCCGAGGTCGGGAAACAGGCAGTGAATCTCGGGTGACAGGTAACCCTGATTGCGCGGGCGGACGTTGAAAAGCTCGATAGCGTTCGAGACCGTCGGCGTGGTCAAGCTGCGCAAGGCGGCGAGGGTTTCAGTTGAGATTTGCATTGAATTGCCCAAGGAATGCGCGCGACAGGGCCGGTTGTCAAACCTACGATGGATTAACGGCGCAGCTTCGGTGCGGAACAAAGAATGGTCGGAGCGACAGGATTTGAACCTGCGACGTCTTGGTCCCAAACCAAGTGCTCTAGCCAGGCTGAGCTACGCTCCGACGTTGCGGGCTGGTAATATACCCAAAGACCCTGTGTCGCAACGACTTTTTAGCGCCGTTCTTTTGCTTCCTTTCAGGTTTCGCCTCGATTAACCTGCACCATGTCGTTTCCTAAACTGGGGCTGTCCCCGGCGATTCTTGAAGGCGTCAAGGCGATGGGTTACGTCGAGCCGACGCCGATTCAGCTTCGCGTCATTCCGCTGATTCTCGCCGGACAGGATGTCATCGGCTGCGCGCAGACCGGGACGGGCAAGACCGCCGCGTTTGCCCTGCCGATCCTTTCTCAATTGGGCCAGCACAGCAAAGCCTCGCGCGTGCTGGTCCTCGAACCGACGCGGGAACTGGCCGCGCAAGTGGAGACGGCGATCCGCGACCTGGCGCGCTTTACCAGCCTGCGCGTGGCGGTGATGTATGGGGGCGTGGGTTATGGCCGGCAAAAGGACGCGTTGCGGGAAGGCGTTGATGTCCTTGTCGCCACGCCGGGCCGCTTGCTCGACCATCTGCAGCAAGGCACCTGCAAGCTGGACCAGATCAAGTACCTCGTGCTCGACGAGGCGGATCGGATGCTCGACATGGGTTTCCTGCCCGACGTGCGGCGGATTGTGGAAAAATGTCCGCGCGACCGGCACACCTCGCTCTTTTCCGCCACGATCCCGCCCGAAATCGATTCCCTCATCAAATGGGCGATGCGCCGTCCGCAAACGGTCGAGATCGGCGCACGCCGGTCGCCGGCGGAAACCGTCAAGCACGTCATCTATCCGGTGGCCGAGGACCAGAAGAGCGACCTGCTCCGCGAGTTGCTGGAGCGCGTGAATTACGATTCCGTCATTGTTTTTTGCCGGACCAAGAACCGCGCCGACCGCATCGGCCACCTGCTGCGGAAGAGCAATCATGCCGTGGCGATTCTGCATTCCAACCGGACGCAACGGGAAAGAGAGCAGGCGCTGCGCGGTTTTCGGGACGGCCGCTACGAGCTGCTGGTGGCGACTGACATCGCGGCGCGCGGGCTGGACATCGCCAACGTCAGCCACGTGATCAACTTCGATGTGCCGCAACACCCGGAGGATTATGTGCACCGGATTGGCCGAACCGGCCGCGCCGAGGCTACCGGCGACGCATTCACGTTGATGGTGGCGGAGGACGCGCGGCACGTGCAGGCCATCGAGCGGTTCATCGGGCGGCGAGTGGAACGGGTGAAGCTGGAGAACTTTAACTACAAATACACCGCCATCTTCGACGACGACAAACCGGGCCGTCCCCCCGCTCACGAGCGGCGAATGCGCGGCGTGCGTCTGAGCGGTGGATATTATTTCGGGCCGGCTCGCCGGCGTCGTTGAAACTGCAAATGCAAACCTCCTGACGCTGAATTATTCCGTTCCGATGCAGAACAGGTGATTGTCGCCGCGAATGAGGATTTGCCCCGCACTGATCGCCGGTGAAGCAAAACATTTTTCGCCAAGTTCGTTTTGTGCGACGAGTTGGAATTGTGGTCCGGGTTTGACAATGCGAGTCACTCCTTCATCGTTGAGAAAATAAACCAGAGCATCAGCCGAAACCAACGAGGCATGGTGTTCGCCCATCCTTTCCTGCCAGAGCAAATTCCCGGTCGCCGCTTCAAAGCAATGTGCCACGCCCGAATCGGACACGATCAGAAAGTATTCGCCTTCGATGATCGGGGACGGCACATAGGCCGCGCCTTTGGTCGTGCGCCAGGCAATATGGGTCTTCGTCACGTTTTCATGGCCGTCCGGTTTGATCGCAAGGATGTGGTGGTCCGGAAAGCCCCCGGTGATGTAGATCAGCCCGGTTTTGGCGCTATAAACGGGCGAAGCCACAAATTGCTCGGTCGGACCATCAATGATCCAATGAAGCTTGCCGCTGTTCGGATCGTAGCTCGCGACGGATTTGTCGCCGGTCAGAATCATCTGGGTCCGGCCATCCGGTTCGCGAATCAGCGGAACGCAATAGCTGCGCGTGTGGTGTTCGCGCGGAGTTTTCCACAACGTGCGGCCGGTCTTGCATGACAACGCTGCGATGTAAGAATCCCCGTCGTGATCACCGTTCACAATGACTTTGTCCTTGAACAAAATCGGCGAACTGCAGAAGCCGTGCATGCTCGAAAACAGTCCGGGACGAACGAGCCATTTTTGGTTTCCCTCCAAATCGTACGCCGCCACCACCATTTCCTGCCGGTCGAGGAAGGCGACGTAAACCTGCTCGCCGTCGGTCGCGGGCGTGCTGGAAGCGTAGCTGTTCAATGAATGTTTCTTTTCCAGCGGCGAGCGGATCACCGTTTTTTGCCAGAGAATTCTCCCTGCCTTTCGGTCCAGGCAGAGCAGCACGCGGTCCTGACTGTCGAGCAACGCCGTGACGGTGAAAACGCGGTCGTCCCAAACAATGGGCGAGGCGTGGCCGTTGCCGGGTACCTCGGTTTTCCAGACGACATTGCTGGTCGCGCTCCAGTAGATGGGCACATGGGTCTCCGAACTGGTTCCGTCACCGCGCGGACCTCGCCAGGCGGGCCAGTTTTCAGCGCGCAGGCCGATCCGGCATCCAAGCAAACCAAGAAGGACCCCGGCGCCGCAGAGCCGCAAGCCAAGCCGGGCGCCGGTCTTATGACCCGCAGCAGTCCCCCATTGACACCGGGCCGATGGGTGGATCAAGGGCCGTTCCGCCTGCCGCGCCGCTGCGTCTCTGCTGCGCCACGCTCCAAAATGTCCGCAGCAAAACAACGCCTTCTCCAAAATGTCGCCAGCAAAACAATCCCTTGAACCAGGGTGACAGGAAGCGCGCGGGTCGAGACATAATCTTTTCCGTTTGTCGGCGCTTACTTTTCCTGACTCTCCTTTTTCGCACAAGAGTTTTAGTCGTTGGGTAGTGTCCTAATTGGTGGCGGCGGTGCTGCGGCACCGCCGTGCGCCGCGGCAGCGGCGCACTCACCTGAAGCAAATTAGGACACAACCCGTCGTTGCAATCGCAAGGCGGGCGCCCCGGACACTGTGTCGATGGATCACGGAATTGCCCGGGCCGCAACGGCCGCGTTCGGCATTCCGGCCTCAAAGAATACGTGTTGCTGCCGCCTCCAGAATTGCCTAAGCTTTGAGGGTGCGCGCAGCGCAGTTGTTTCGAGTGACGGCCTCCGGAGCCGCAGGTTTTGTGTTCGACTCCCGCCGCGCAGACCCTTACTTTTCACGACGATGATCGGACGATCACGCAGCAAGTTTTTTATTCCGCCTGAGGAAAAGACGCACGTCATGCCGGACGACCTGGGCCGGCCGGAAGCGCACACGGTCCTGCTGCTGGAAGACGATCCGGTGTCCGCGAACCTGTTGAAGAATTTTCTGGAGGAACGGGATTTTCGCGTGACGCACGTGACGGGCGGCGCCGAGGGTGTGCAGAAGGTCATGGCGGCCGATTTCGACGTCATCTTGTGCGATATGGTCATGCCCGCTTTTCCAGGCGACATGTTTTATCGAGCGGTCGAGCGGACGCGGCCGCACCTCTGTCGGCGGTTCATCTTCATGACGGGGCACGCGGGCAACGCGCAGATCGACGCGTTCATTCGCAGTGTGCGAGGGTTTATGCTTTGGAAACCGTTCCAGCTCCACGAGGTCCTAGACGCGATCAAGACTGTCCTGCGCAAGGCCGCCCCGCCCGGCAGTTGAGTTGATTCAACGATGGGGTGAAAACAATCCTTCCCTGATTCGTCGCAGCCTTATTTTGTATCTTTCGTGGCGAGCAGATAAAGCACCCAGTCGTGTGATTCATCGGGGCAGGCCGGCGCGGCCCAATCCGACGATTGCCTCACGAAGCCGATCAGGGTAACGGTCCCGGTGACAGGGTTGAAGAATTCTGCGCGATAGTCTTCTGCCGGGTTGAGGTGGTGGACAGTTGCTTTTTGCGCCGCAGGCAAATAAATAACCAGCGCATTTCTTTCCCGTGTTCCGGCAACGTATGGCATCAAATAACGATCCCCTGCGTCCAGTCGGCCCCAGGGCAGGTCACCGTATTTTCCAATGGCTTTGGCGGGCGACCAGTTTCCGTCATCAAAGCCGGGTGTCGTCCAGCCGGCCGTTTCTTTTCGAGCGCAGCGCCAGGTGGCGTCAGACAACACTCCCATTTTGTCGCCTCCCGCAAAATGGATTTCAAGCCCGCACAGCAGGCCGGCGGGGTTCAGTTCAACTGGCGCCTTCACATTCTCCGCTTCAACAGCCAACACGTTGCGCCCCGCTTGCAGATGCGGCGCGACGTTATAGCTGCGCGGACGCTGCCAATCGCGGTTTGATCCGACTTTCCGGCCATTCACAAAGGCGGTGAACTTGTCGTCCGCCGAAAGCCACAGCGTCGCGCTGGCGATCCTTTCGCCGACTGGAATTTCAAAGGTCTTATGGGGTGCGGCTCCAACTCCCACCACGCGCCGAGACGCTCCAAGAATTTCTTTGCCAGGCCGACCTGCCGCGATCCAGGCAGGCGCATCGCGTCGTCCCAGGACGTATTTCCCCAATTGCCGCCGTGCGGCGATTTGCCATACGCCGCGTCGCGTCGGTTCACCTGCCAGATGCCATTCGCGCCGTAGGTGTGGCCGGCAGTGCCTGAGAGCAGGCAGCTCCAGACCATAAACCGCTGCAGGTCGTCGAAGCAGGTGTCGAGGATTCCCTCGTAGCAAACCTCAGCGTTGATGGTTGGCATAGGCGGCGCGGCGGCACGCGAGGCGCGAACCAGATTGATTGTGTTCGGAATGCTGGCGCGGTCGCTGTGACCTGTCTGCAGCATGTCGAAGTCCAGCAGGCCCGCGTCCTCCAACTGGCGGCGCGCCATGTCGGTCGGGTGAATCGAAATCGGATGATGGAACGGGTCTATTCCCCGCAGATACGCCGCCACTTCAGTCCAACCTTTTTTTTGGAACGCGGCGTCCTCGGATTTTGTATGGGACAGGTAATACGGCATCAAGCCTTCGCCCGCCACGCACCAGAAAACCGGATACGCGCCGTAGCGGGCCACGAGGTAACGCCAATGCTTTTTCATCGGCTCGACGCCGAGCCAGGGCAGGTGATAACCCCACGCGCCCACGATGCACGGCGCGATGCCCGACTCGACCAGCCACGCGATGCGCCGGTCGGCCGCGTCAAAATAATTCGGGTTGACGCGGGAGTAATTCGTGGTCCAGGGGAACCCGGCTTCGTTCGCGCCGCGCCCGTCAAACGCCGGCATGTCCGGATAAAGCCCGGCGACGATTTGCACCACGTTGAAACCTTTCTCGACGCGGTCGGCGGTCAGGGTTTTGAAATCGTCCGGCCAGCTCAGACGTTGGCAGAGGCCCATCCACCACGTGTCGGCCAGCCAGAGAAACGGTTTGCCGTCGGCGTGTTCAAAATGCTTTTTGTCGGCAGCGACGCCGATTGGGCCGTGCAGATAAAACGGATTGTCCCCGGTGTAAGGGTTGACTTCGATGACGCTTGCGAGACTGTGGAGCGAACGGTTGGTCTTGTCCGAACATTCCGTGCGGTACCGGTGGCGGCCGATTTTGCTGGAGGCATAGCGCGCCTTCCACGTTTGTTCGCCCGCCCAGAACGCCGGCACGCGCACCGTCCGTCCGTCGGGGGCGGTAAACGAAACGTCGAGGTCCACGTCGTTGAACGGGTCCGCGTAGGTTTTGGTCGAGGCGAAAGTCAATTCAATCATTTCATTTGCTTTCGCCGCATTGGGTTCAGGTTTTCTTTCCGGCCCATTCTCCGCCGCAGCCAGGGCGGCCAATCGTTGATACAAAGCTTCAGCCTCTCTCGGTTTGCCTGTCCGGGCCCATTCATCGGCCTTTTGCCTCACGGCGCTGGCCGGTTCAATCCACGGAAACTGCTTCGCCCGTGCGCGAACTTGTCGGACTTCTCCTTCGTTCAGCCAGATGCCGGTCGTTCCCGAAGCCATCAGATTGGTCTTGTCCTGCCGGTGCGCCAGACCGAACGCATGACCCAGTTCGTGCGAGGTGACGCGCGGCAATGGTTCATCCATCCCGCCTTCCACTTCGCGCAGCGAGGCGGTGTCTTTCACAAAAATAGCTTCACCCAGAAAGATGCCGTTCACCGTCATCTGTTTGAGGTAATAAACGTGAAACAGGTTTGAAGCTTTCGTTTCTTCGGGTCGCAGCGACAACAATGCGAACCGCTCGGCTGGTCCTTCGTGGGCCAGGAACAGTTCCGGGTTGGCCGCCTCTTCTTGCGCCAGCGATTCCAGATAGAAGTGAAGTCCGGCTTGCGCCCAGACGCGATTCACTTTGCCCAGAATTCGCGCGATGTCTTTGTCAGTCAGTGTGGTCGAAATGTCCGGCGATTCTTTGGCCGACAGCAAATGGACGCGCAAGGGCACGAGCAGGTAATCGTTGAGATTTGTTGTGACGGGCGGACTACCGAGCAGTTGGGCGCCGGCGATCATCGCTGTGAAAGCCATCGTGACGAAAGCGACTATTCGACCGACGAGCAAAGCCGTGTTCCACCTCACCCTGACCCTCTCCCGCGGGGAGAGGGAACAGCCGGCGGCAGGTTCGGTTGTTCGGGAAGTTCGTCGGGCAGACACCGCGCTGGGTTGTGCTGAAAGCCAGCGGAGGATTCTCCCTGCCCATGAACCCGGAGGAACATCCAACATCGAACATCCAACGCCCGAACATCGAATGGCAGCGTGAATCCTCGCCCACTTCGGAGTTTGGTTTTCGATGTTGGACGTTCGATGTTTTCCCTCGGTTTTGCACACCACGCCATACTGGCTTCGCGCAGTCATCTTTTGACCCGACCTTGGCCCGGAAAGTCCTTCTCAACAACTCCGAAAATGCCCGGCGTTTAACTCTTGGGAATGACAACTCAGTAACAAAAGATTTGCGCGGCGATGCCGATTCCGAGAAGTAAATCCAGCAAAGCGGAGTTTCTGCGTCAGCGCTTGCCGAAAAGGACTTCTCGTAATCGGTTCTGCAGTCGTGCCTCTTCGCCTTCTGCGGAGGAAAAGAATTTGTTACCAGCTTGAACCCGCATCAGACCTGGAGCTTCCTCTGTAATTGTGCATTCTGATACAGAATACATCGCGGCTTTATCAACGCCGGCTAGATTCCAGAAAACGTCTGTGAACCACATCAAATAACCAACAATTTCAAAAAAACCGATTTTTACTATTCGCCTACCAGGATTGCTCGAGATGTCGATTGCATCTTGAGTGAGTGGCGGCGGCAGACCATTCGACTTCATTGGCAGGTGAGCGTGCGAGCGCCCCGCTGCTTTGTACTGAAGCGTATCCTCTGCATTCTGCCAGTAATCATAATCGCGGTCCAAAACTGCTGCCATGACTAAACTTGTCCGCGATAGTTCACGCGCGAACGTACCGCAAAATTCCGGCGTCAGCTCTGCACTTACAAGAGACACCCAGTCGAGTTGTTTGTGGTTAACTCGTGCAAAATCAAATTCGATTGAAGCCAATGCAATGGGAAGAACATCCGTTCCGCGCTTCTGAATTTTCTTCTTCGCCTTCTCAAAATCGTTCGCCGTTTGCCTGTCCCAGATACCCGCCAATCCCATCGCTTGCTTAAGCAATTCAAACGCGTCGACTTCCGAGATCTTGCCCGGCCTAAGCACTGCAAAGAACTTTGTCTCTGTTACCCTCATATTACTTAACAAGATTTTACTAAGGGAAAAGAAAAAGGAAAGAGGTCCTGAGTATTGACACAAAAGGGCATTTCCCGTGGATTATCGGCCACTGTTCCTTCAGCCGGAGGTTGCGAAACCGAGTTGCATCGGCGTCTCGTTTTGCCGCGCTCCCGTTCACCTGCAGAGCAAGGAAACCGACAGAACGGCTGTGCAGAGGAAAGAATTACGCATGTTGGGGACGGATGTCCTTACACTCATTTGGGTTTCTGCCGTGTCATGTTCCAGATCGTCAGTCCAAGGAACAGCCCAGCCTGAACCAGCAGGTTGCCCAACCAACCAAAGCGTAATGCGAAGATTCCTACCG
>QHOP01000239.1 GCA_003219345.1 Verrucomicrobiota bacterium | reverse complement strand
CCTGGCCGGCTGGCATAATTCCAATCACGGTAAAACTCTGGCCGTGCAACGTGAGTGACTTGCCGAGAATGTTCGTATCTCCACCGAATCGACGTTGCCACAGACCGTAACTCAGCAGCGCGACTGGATTGGCGCCCGCTCGGTCTTCATCCGCAAGAAATGTGCGTCCGAGGATCGGCTGCACACCGAGGACTTCAAAAAAGTTCGCGAACACTTTCGCGCCCAGAATGCGCTCGGGTTCGCCTTCCCCGGTCAGGTTGAAACTTTCGCCATTCCAGGCAGAGAGGCTTTCAAAGACGCGGCTTTGATTGCGCCAGTCCATGAGATTGGCGGGAGACGCGGGATTGATCGGAACATTTTTCGAGAGATTGTTCTCCCAAATCCACACGAGCCGGTCCGGATTCTTGAAAGGAAACGGCCGAAGCAGCACCGCGTTGACGACGCTGAACATTGCCGTGTTCGCCCCGATGCCCAGCGCGAGCGTGAGCACGGCCACGGCGGCGAAGCCGGGGTTCTTCAGCAATTGGCGGAAGGCGTAGCGAAGGTCGTTCATGGTTCGTGGTCAGTGGTCAGTGAGCAGTGGTCCGTTGTCAGTTGCTTGATTCCGCACTCCGAACTCCGCATTTGAATCATGGCTCTTCAAAATGACGAAATCCGAATGACGAATGTGGAAAGAATGACCAAGCACGAATGTCCAAATCGCTCCGGCCAGTTCGCAGGCTTTGGCTTTGTCATTAGGATTTCGGAATTCTTTCGTCATTGGGAATTCGTCATTCGTCATTCACGCGTCACGTTTTAACGATTCAACGATTCAACGATTCAACGATTCAACGATTCAACGGTTCAACGGTTCAACGTTCATCGCCTTCCACGCTTTCCTCCACAATCCGTCCGTCAAACAAGTGCACGTTGCGCTCGGCGTGCCGGGCGAAACGCGGGTCGTGCGTGACCATGCAGATCGTCGCGCCTTCGCGGTGCAACTCGCGCAACAGTTCCATCACCGCCTCGCCGTTTTTCGAGTCGAGGTTGCCGGTCGGTTCGTCCGCCAGCAGGATGGCCGGTTTGCCGCCGAGCGCGCGAGCGACGGCGACGCGTTGCTGCTGGCCGCCGGAAAGCTGCGACGGATAATGCTTCATGCGATGGGCCATGCCGACGCGTTCCAACGCCTCGGTCACGCGTTGCTTGCGGTCGGCGGAGTTCATGCCGCGATAGGTCAGCGGCAACTCCACATTTTCAAACACGGTGAGGTCGCCGATCAGATTGAAGCTTTGAAAGATGAAGCCGACCTCGCGATTGCGAATGCGCGCGCGCTGCGAGTGGTCGAGATTCGCGACGGGCTGGCCGTTGAGCGTGTAGCTGCCTTCGGTCGGCGAATCGAGCAGGCCGAGGATCGAGAGCAACGTGGATTTGCCGCAGCCGGATGGGCCGGCGATGGAGACGTATTCGCCCTTGCGAATATCGAGATGAATGCCCGACAGCGCGTGGGTCTCGACTTCGTCGGTGTAGAAAACCTTCTTGATGCTTTCGAGTTTGATGAGGGAGTTGTCTTTTGTCATGGGTCGGTGGTCAGTTGATGGTTCGTTAAAAGCGTCAAAAGGGTTGAACCGTTAAATCGGTCGGAGTGCCGTGCGATGTCGGAGAATTCGGTTTTCACGTTTTAACGATTCAACGGTTCAACGATGGAACGGGCGTTATTCATACCGCAGCGCCTCCATCGGTTCGACTTTGGCCGCGCGGCGGGCAGGCAGGATCGTCGCGATGACAGCGGCGAGGGTCAGAGCGACGACGGCGCCGCCGAACGAAACACTATCTCTGGCCGTGATGCCGAACAGCAGAGTGCTGATCACATGACTGAACGCGCAGGCCGCGACTGCGCCGATGACAGTTCCAGTCACGACCAGCATAAAGCCCTCCCGCAACACCATGGCGAGCACCGTCACGGGCTGTGCGCCGAGGGCCATGCGAAGGCCGATTTCGCCCGTGCGCCGCGTTACAGAGTACGCCATTACCCCGTACAGCCCGATGGCGACCAGCAGCAACGAAAGCATTCCCAGAAATCCGGACAGCATAGCCAAAAGGTGCTCGCGGGCCAACGAACCATCCACATGCGCCTTGAGTGTCTCCGTTTCGACAAGGACGTCCCGGTCAATCTGTGCCACCACTTCGCGGACCTGTTTAACCGTTGATGACGTCGTTGCCGCACTTCGCAGCACCAGAATCATATTTTCGCCCTGGAAAAAATCGGCGCCTTGCGCATAGGGCAAATAGAAGACGCGCTGAGGCGACTCCTTCAGGCTGAAATGCGTCGCGTCGCGAACGACACCGATGATTTCGCACTGGTAGTTGTTTCCGCCGCCGGGATCGAACTTCCTGCCAACCGGGCTTTCGTCTCCGAAAAAGTAGCGCGCCATGCTTTGATTGATAATCGCCACTCCCGGCGCTCCTTGGCGGTCGCCTGTGGTGAAATCCCGCCCGGCCAGCAGCGTCTGTCCAATCGTTCCGAAATACCCCGGCGAAACGAAGTTGCTCCACACGATTCTGTCTTCGCCCGGCGCAGGACTATGGCCCTCGACGGAAATGTTCCCGTTGTTCCCGAAACCGCGGCTGACCGGCGGCGCCCAGGACATCGCTGCGGACTGGACGCCCGGCAAAGAGTTCACGCGGTCGAGCAGCTCGGTAAAGAACTGAGCCGCGCGCGGACCGCGATGCCCGGCGCTGATGGCGTCCGCTCGCACCAGCAGAACGTTGGTCGAGTCGAATCCGGTGTTCACCTGGAGCAGGTGCCGGAAGCTGTTCATGAACAGGCCGGCGCCCACGGCGAGCACCATCGCCATGGCAACCTGTGAAACGAGCAACGCCTTTCTGAGCCGCCCTTCCCGGCCGCCGAACGTCCGCGACCTCTCTTTCAACGATGAAGCCAGATCGATCCGTGTCGCTCGAAGAGCCGGAGCAAGTCCGAACATCAGTGCTGTGATAAAGATGACGCCGATTGAAAATACCAGGACGCGCCAGTCGGGCCGGAGATCGAGGACAACCGGACCCGTTTCGGACGAAATGAAACCCACCAGGACCCGCGTGCTCCAGGCGCTGAATAACACACCGGCAAAAGCTGCAATGACAGACAGCAGCACGCTCTCAGTCAGGAGCTGGCGCATGAGACGTCTGCGACTCGCTCCACTGGCGAGGCGGACCGCGAACTCGCGTTGGCGGGCGGCTCCTCTTGCCAGCAATAGATTGGCAACGTTCGCGCAGGCCACGAGCAGCACCAGGCCGACAAGACACATCAGGACAAACAACGGCGAAGCAAATTCTCCTCGAAGATTAGAGAATCCGTTCCCGGCAGGCTGCAGATCAGTCGTCTGACGAAAGAAGTCGGAAGCCGCAGGTGTATCCGGCGGTGCGGCGGCGGCCAACACTTGCGGCCAGACGACCTGGAGCCGCGCATTCGCCTGCTCCAGCGTCTGCCCTGGCGCAAGCCTGCCCATGAGCTGCAGCCAGTGGGCGGATCGTTGCGTCGTTACCGCCAACCCGCTGACGCGGAAACTTCTCCCGATCACCCCTGGATCAGCCGCGAACGCGTGCGTCCAGAAACTGTGGCTCAGCACCGCGACCAGAGCCTGCGCCTGATCGTCTTGAGGGGTGATTGTCCGGCCCAGCCTGGCGTTGACGCCCAAAGCATGGAAGTAATCTCCGCTGACGAGCATCACTCGGGATGACTGCAAGGCACCATTCACCTCCGCCGGTAACCGATCCAGATCGAAGGCAACGGTCTGGGCGAAGACCTGTTGAGCTTTCAGCGCCTCGAACTTCGCGTAGCTGAAGCTGCCATGCGTGAGCCGCACAAGACCCTCCGGCTCTACGACGCCCGGCAGGGGCCGCATGAGCATCGCGTTAATGAGGCTGAAGAGGGCCGTGTTCGCCCCGATGCCCAGCCCGAGCGTGAGCACAGCCACGGCGGTGAAGCCGGGGTTCTTCACCAGTTGGCGGAAGGCGAATTTCAAATCGTTCATGGTTCGTTAAATCGTTAAAAAGGTTGAATCGTTGAATCGGCGGACTGGGCGAAAGAGCTTTGGCAATTCGGTTTCACGTTTTAACGATTCAACGGTTCAACAATTTGCGATTTGATCAATTGTCAGTAATCAGTGGTCTGTTGTCAGTTGCAGGGCAAATCCCCAAAGCCCAAACCCCAAGCGCCAAAGAAATCCCAAGCTCCAAACCCCAAACGGCGCCTCGATACCGCGATATTGGAGCTTGGAACTTGGAGCTTCTTTGGGATTTGGGTTTTGGGATTTGGACTTTTCATTCATAGCGCAGCGCCTCCATCGGATCGACTTTCACCGCCCGTCGCGCCGGGAGCCAGCAGGCGAGCAAAGCAGCGGAGACGAGCAACACCGGGACGGCAGCGAAAGTGAGTGGATCGGCAGGGCCGACACCAAAAAGCAAACTGCGCAGAAGGCGCGACAACACCATCGCTCCGATCAAACCGAGCACTATCCCCGCGCCTGCCAGCTGGAGACCACCCCGCAGCACGAGGGCCAGCACCGCGTTCCGTTGCGCGCCCAACGCCATGCGAACACCAATCTCGCGAGTGCGCTGTCTGACGGTCCAGGCAATCACTCCGTAAATCCCGACCATTGCGAGAAGGAGCGAAGCCCCGGCGAAGAGCGACACCACCACGGTGTTGAACCAGCGCATGGCGAGAGACTGATCCAGCACTTCGGTCATGGTGCGCACCGCATACGCCGGTTGATCCGGGTCCACGGCTTTGATCGCGCCGAGAACGGGATCAACCAACAGCCGCGCGTCACCCGACGTGCGCACCACCAACGTCATGCCGACTCTGGCGCGCTGGAGATAGTTCCAATAGATCTGCAAACGCTGATCGCGGTCGAGGCTTTCGTGGCGGATATGTCCGACCACGCCCACTACCTCAGCCCACGCACTGTTCGGACTGCTGCGCACGCGCTTGCCGAGGGGACTCTCCCCAGGCCAGGCCAGATGGGCGACCTGTTCATCCACCACCACGACCAAAGGGGCATTCGTCGTGTCCTGTTCGGTAAACGATCGTCCTTGGAGCACCGGGATGCCCATCGCACGGAAATAATCCGGCGTGGTGGTTGTTTCGTCAGTGGCTTCGAGCGAACCAGGTTCTTGATTGGCTCGCTCAAAATACACGGACGACAGTCCTGAAGGTCCCCCGAGAGGAAGCCGGTTGCCCATGCCAGCGGCCTCGACCCAGGGCAACGCGTGCACCTGTTCCAAAATGCGTTGGCAAAATCCAGCGACCTTGTCGTCTCCCTCATACTTACTACGCGAAATCGCCAGTTGGAGGCTCAAGACTCCCTGCGGACGAAAGCCCGGATTCACATCCTTGAGCGCGGCGAACGTTCGGATCAGCAAACCCGCTCCGGCGAGCAGTATGACCGTCAGCGCCACCTGGCCCACAACGAGCAGGTTGCGAATCCTCGCTTTGCCCGCTGTTCCCGATGAAGTTCGTGAGTCTTCGCGGAGTCCTGCCACCAGGTCAAAGCGCAACGCTTGCATCGCCGGCAACAGCAGCACCAGAGCAGCGGTGATGAACAGGATGGCGCCGCTGAACCACAGCACGGGCAGGTTCACTTGTATCTCCTCCACCCTCGGCAAAGCAGCGGGCAGCCAGGGGACCATGAACTCGATGCCCAACTTCGCGGCGAGCACGCCAATGCAAGAACCCAGCGCCAGAATCGGAAGCAACTCCGCGGCGGCTTGACGAACGAGCCGAGACCGAGTTGCGCCCAACGCCGAGCGAACAGCGGTTTCACGACTTCTGGTTAGCGCGCGCGCCAAAAGCAGGTTTACCAGGTTGCAGCAGCCAATGAGCAACAGGCCCAGCGCCGAGCCCAGCAACACGATCAGCGGCTTTTGCGCGACACCGGCAATGTCCCGGCGCAGGGGCGTCACACTGAATCGCACGTCCTTGTTCTTTTCGGGATACTGCTGCGCCAGGCGCGTGGCGATGAGGCTCACCTCGGTCTGCGCTTGTTCCAAGGTGACACCCGGTTTGAGACGCGCCACGGTGAGATGGCCGAAGCCAGTCCGGGTCTGAAAGTCCTCCGGGTTGATCGTCAGCGGCGTCCAGATTTGAACACCTCGAGTCGGATACTGGAACTCGGGGCTCATGACTCCCACGACGGTATGGGCGAGGTTCTCCAGCCGGATCGTCTTCCCGATGATCTTCGGGTCTCCCGCGTAGCGCCGCTGCCAGAATTTGCGGCGACGCGAGCCGCCAGGAGCCGTTCGGGTTCGCCATCGCCGGTGAGATTGTAGTTGGCAACGCGGCTCGACATGGCGATGTCCTCGAACACCGTGTTCTGCGCCTTCAAGTCGCGATGGTTGGCCGCCGCCATCGGGAGCCTGTTAACCTGCGGCGTCTGAGTCCAGATCGCCACGAGCCGCTCCGACTCCGCGAACGGCAGCGGGCGCAACACGACGGCATAGACGACGCTGAAAATCGCGGTCGTAGCCCCGATGCCCAGCGCAAGTGTGAGCACGGCCACGGCGGTGAAGCCGGGGTTCTTCAGCAATTGGCGCAAGGCGAATCTCAAATCATTCATGGTTCGTTAAATCGTTAAAAAGGTTGAATCGTTAAATCGGCGGACGGGGCGAAAGAGCTCTGGCAATTCGGTTTCACGTTTTAACGATTCAACGGTTCAACAATTTGCGATTTGATCAGTAGTCAGTTGTCCGTGGTCAGTGGTCTGTTGTCCGTTGTCATTTGTTCTTTTATTCCGCATTCCGCGCTCCGCGTTCCGAGTTCGGGTCATTCGTATCGCAGCGCTTCCATCGGATCGACTTTCGCGGCGCGGCGCGCGGGGACCAGACAGGCTAAGCAGGCAACAACGACCAAAAGCAGCGAGAGGCCGCCGTAAGTCGTCGCATCAGTCGGTTTCACTCCGTAGAGCAAACTCGACATGACGCGAGTGATGGCCAAGGCTCCCGTCAAGCCAGTCGCGACGCCTGCGAGAGCAAGGGTCATCCCTTGCTTGATGACGAGCTTGATCACTTCTCTGCTTTGAGCGCCCAAAGCCATGCGTACACCGATTTCGTGAGTTCGTTGGCTCACCGAATAGGAAATTACACCGTAAATGCCCACCACGGCGATCAGCAGTCCCAACGCGGCGAAGGAACCCAGAAGGATCGCGTTGAAACGGCGCGGCGCCACCTGTCCGGACAGGATTTGTTCGAGCGCCCGTATGCCTGCGACAGGATCAGTGCGGTTCATGGCCAGAATCTCCGCGCGAAGATTTGACGCCAGGTTTTTTGAGCGTTCGTCCGTTCGAACGATCAATTGCAGACCGATGGGATACCATTGCTTGAATGGAACATAAATCTCCGGCACGACCAGGCTTTCAAACCCGTTTGGTTTAACGTCACCAACGACGCCCACCACTTTCCGTGGTCCGTTCAGGTTGAGGATGTGGCCCACCGGGTCTTCGCCGCCGAAATAATGCCGCGCCAGGGCTTGATTGATCGTGACGACCCGTTCGGATTGTCCCGTGTCGTTTTCAGAGAAGGGCCGCCCTCTCGCCACCGGGATTTGCAGGACACGGAAGTAATCGGCACTGACGCCCCGTACGTGGGCCATTTGATCCCTGTCTCGTTCGGGAGAGGGATGCCCCTCAACCGTGAAGTCGTAGCTGGTGTCACCGCCCAAAAGCGGCAAATAATCGACTACTGCAAACGATTGCGCGCCGGGCAGCCGTTGGACGCGCTGAAAAAGCTCCGCGTAGTAATCGTCACGCTTCGGGTATTTGGATTGATCGGGCCAGCACGCAACGGACAGGACATTTTCCGGATTGAAACCCAGGTCGGTGTGAGTCACGAGCCAGTAGCTTTTGACCAGCAAGCCGGCGCCAACCAATAGCACCAGCGCCAGCGCAACCTCCGCGACTACCAATAAGCTCCGGAACCAGGATCGCGAAGAGCCGCCGAATAAACCCCATTCTCCCTTCATCAGCGAATTGGACAAGTCGGATTTTGCGCTCTGTAACGCCGGCACCGTCCCCAAGACAAGACCCGCCAGGAGCGTGATGGCCGCCGTAAATCCCAGGACCCACGGATCAACGTGAATCTCCACGATTCTCGGAAAATTTTGCGGCAGAATCGAAATCACCAGCTTCAAGACCCATCCCGCCAACAGCAACCCGGCGACAGCCCCCAGAACGCACAACAGAAGACTTTCGGTGAGAAACTGGCACAACAGCCTGAACCGGGTTGCGCCGAGCGCAGATCGAACGGCAATCTCTCGTCCTCGTGAAGCGGCGCGAGCCAGCAGCAGGTTGGCGACATTGGCGCACGCGATTAACAGCACGAAACTGACAGCGCCAAAGAGGATGAGGAGCGCCGGACGAGCTTGTCCGACGAGTGAGTCGTGCAAAAGCATTACACGCATCCCGCGATCGGTGTTGCTCGCCGGGTATTGTTTCGCAAGCCGCAGAGCTATCGTGCTTGCCTCGGCTTGGGCCTGTTCAAGACCAATCCCCGGTTTCAACCGCGCGAGCACATGAACCGACAACGAGTTCCGGCTGTCTCGCCCATCGGAAAACCAAGTAAGCGGAATGAATAAGTCAGGCTCCAATTGCAGTGTTGGTTCAGTGGGGAATGTGAAATCCGGCGCGGTCACCCCGACGACAATGTAACTGTTATCGCTGAATCGGACGATTTGACCGACGATTCCAGGGTCTGAACCAAAGCGCCGTTGCCAAAAGCCATGACTCAATATGACAACCTGGCTGTTGGTAGCTTGAGCTTCCTCAGGAAGAAAGGTTCGCCCCAAGAAAGGCTGCACGCCGAGCGCGGCAAACAGATTGGTGCTGATGGCGGCGCCTTTCATCCGAACCGGCTCCTCATCTTGCCGGTCGATGAAGTCCCACGGCCGCCAGCCTGCGATCTCTTCAAAAGCCGTGCTTTGATTCTTCAGGTCAACGAAATCCGGCGGAGAAACCCAAACGCTTTGTTCACGCGTCTTCTCGTTTTGCCAGAAGACTTGCGCGAGCCGACCAGGGTCTTTGTAAGGAAGGGCGGTGAAGCCGGGGTTCTTCAGCAATTGACGGAAGGCGTAGCGAAGGTCGTTCATATTTTCGATTTATGATTTACGATTTACGATTTGGTCAGTGGTCCCTTGTCAGTTGCAGGCCAAATTCCCAAACCCCAAACCCCAAGCGCCAAAGAAATCCCAAGCATCAAGTTCCAAACGCCGCTGCGGAGGCTCCCGGTTGGAGATTTAGATTTGGGGCTTATTTGGGTTTTGGGTTTTGGGATTTGGAGTTTTCATTCGTATCTCAGCGCCTCCATCGGATCGACCTTGGACGCGCGGCGTGCCGGCAGCCAGGAGGCGAACAGCGCCACGACCGCCAGTAAGACCGGAATCGCAACAAACGTCATGGGATCAGTGGAGCCAACGCCGAAGAGCAGGCTGCGTATGAGTCGAGTCAGTGTGAAAGCGCCGGTCAGTCCCAGCCCGATACCCGCACAGGCCAGTGTCATCCCCCGCCTCAGAACCATTCGGATCACGGTGCGGCGACTCGCACCCAACGCGATGCGGATGCCGATCTCGCGGGTACGCTGGGAGACAGAGTAGGCGATCACGCCGAACAACCCGGACACCGCCAGGAGCAACGCAGCCGCGCCGAACACGCTGAACAACAGTCCGCTCGTTCGGGTGGGAAAGAGGGCCAGTGACAGATGCTGTTCCAGGGTTCCCAGCCGCGAGAACGACAGCCGCGAGTCAATTTCCTGTTGCGCGCTCGGCAGGGCCGCAAGGACGGTCCGGGCATTACCGCGCACATGCGCCACGAACGTGGAGCGCGGGCCGGGGTGCTGAAGCCGGCAGCGGAACACCACGGGATGCGGATTCTCACCGAGGGTACGATACTTTCCGTTTTCCACCACGCCGATGATTTCATAGGTGTCCCCCTCGCCTGGCTTTCCCTCGAACAGGTGGCGCCCCACCGCAGCCTGGCCGGGCCAGAATTGTTCCGCCAGGGCCCGCTTGATGACTGCCACCTGCGGAAGACCTTTCCGGTCGCGAGAGTCGAACTCGCGGCCCTTCAACAGCGTGGTTCCCAGAGTTGCAAAGTAGCCCGGGCCCACATCGAACGTCTGAAACGGAAAACCGTTTGGATCGGGCGGAGATTCACGCCCTTCCACGTTGAACGAAATTCCGAGATATCTCGTGTCGAGCGGCAGATAGTTGGCAAAGCAGACCGATTGCACGCCCGGCAAGGCCGCCACGCGTTCGAGGAATCTTTCGTTGAATTGCTCGATCTGCTCGATCGAATAACCGTAGTCTTTCAGATTCACTTCGGCGGTTACACGGTTCTGCACTTGGAAGCCCAGGTTGACGCTCTGGGCGTTGAACAGACTGCGCAAGCACAGCGCCCCGCTGATCAAGAGGACAAGGCAAACGGCGACTTGCCCGACGATAAGCGCACTGGCAAAACGCGATCGCTTGGGACCGGCGGCAGGGGACTCATCCTTCAAAGCAGAGGCAAGATTCACGTTCGTGCCCTGCCATGCGGGCGCCAGACCGAACACAATTCCGGTGAACAATGAAACCAACGCAGTGAAAGCGAAAACGCGAACGTCCAGTCCGACCTCGGGTCGAATCGGCAACGTCGGCGGTGTGAGGCGCATCAGCACTGGCACGAACCAATACGTCAGCAGCACACCCACGCCGCCGCCCAGCAGCGCAAGCAGCACACTTTCGGTCAAAAGTTGTCGCATCAGTCGCGCCCGCGAAGCGCCGATGGAACTTCGCACCGCCATTTCGCGCCGGCGCGCGACAGCGCGCGCGAGCATCAGATTGGCCGCATTGGCACAGGCGATGAGCAGCACCATGAACACAGCGCCCATGAACACGCCGGTAAACGCCCTCACAAAACCTCTGAACGGCACCGGCACCATCGTCGTCGGGAAAACCGCCGCCGCGAGGCCGCGGTTTTGCTTGGAGTCCAGTTCCTCGAACTGGCGCGTCAAGGCCGTCAATTCCGCCTCCGCCTGCTTCGCGCTGACGCCCGGTTTGAGCCGGCCTGCTCCGAAGTGCGAGAACGCGCCAGTGCGCGTGTGCCATTCCGGATCGTGCAACACCGTCGGCGCCATCATGAACGGCGCCCACAGGTCCGGAGCGAGTCCCGCCACCAAACCCGTGAATCTGTTGGGAGCCACGCCGATGATCGTCAAATCGACCCCATTGATCGTGAGCGTCCTTCCGACCGCCTGTGGATTACTTCCAAGACTGTTTTTCCAAAATCGCTCACTGATAACCGCCACGGGGACAGCGCCTGGATGACGATCCTCCGCGGGGGTGAACGCTCGTCCCAAAAGCATCTCGACCCCGCAAACGGCGAAAAAATTCCCGGACACGAACTGGCATTGAATGGATTGGCCGACCCCCTCGCGATTCCAACTGACGAAGGGCGTTTCCGGGTCGAAGGCGGCTAAGGACACAAATGATTGGTTCTGGTCTCGCAAATAAGCGTAGCCTGGATAACTCAATCCTCGATACCGCTCGAAGGGAGAACCGGCTTTGGGTTGTTGCCACCACACCTGCCAGAGTTCGGCCGGCGCCTCGACAGGTGGCGGACGAAGCAACAGTGCGTTGACAAAGCCAAAAATCGTTGTGTTGGCGGCAATGCCCAGGCTGAGAGACAAGACGGCCACGGCGGTGAAACCCGGGTTCTTCAGCAACTGGCGGAAGGCGAATTTCAAATCATTCATGGTTAGTTAAATCG
>QHOP01000238.1 GCA_003219345.1 Verrucomicrobiota bacterium | reverse complement strand
GCCAAGCGCCTGCATCGGTTGATCGAGAACTTTCTGATTTTCGCGCAGATTGAGTTGTTGCAGGCCGACCAGTTACAGGCGTTGCGCGAGGGGCAGACGCTGGACTTGCGGAAGCCGATCGAGCGCGTGGCTCAGGTGCGCGCCGGGCGGGCGGGACGAGCGGACGATCTTGTCCTGGAGCTGTGCGAGGCTTCGGCGGCCATTACCGAGGATTACTTCACCAAAATTGTTGATGAGCTGCTGGAAAATGCCTTCAAGTTCTCCACCCTGGGCAGCCCGGTGCAGGTGCAGAGTGTGACCGGCAACGGTACTTTCGTCTTGCGCATCGCCGACCAGGGGCGCGGCATGAAGTCCGAACACATTGCCGAAGTCGGCGCTTACATGCAGTTTGAACGGAAGATTTACGAACAACAGGGGTCCGGTTTGGGGCTGACGATCGCCAAACGGCTGACGGAATTGCACGGGGGCGAGTTGAGCATCCAAAGCGAACTTGGAATTGGCACGACCGTCGAAGTCAGCCTGCCGTGCCTGACGGTAAATCAGTCGTGAAAATTTTAATTGCCGAAGACGACCGGGTTTCCCGGCGAGTACTGGAAGCCGGACTGCTCAAGGATGGCCACCAGGTGATCCTGGCCGAAGACGGCGCGCAGGCCTGGCAGGCGCTGCAAACGGACCCGACAATCCCGCTGGCCATTCTGGACTGGAACATGCCTCGCTTCACCGGGCCGGAAATTTGCCAACGGGCGCGCCAGATCAAAACCGACCAGCCGCCTTACCTGATCCTTCTAACGTCGCGCGACGCTCGTCAAGACATCGTCTCCGGCCTGCAAGCCGGGGCCAACGACTACGTGATCAAACCGTTCGATTTTGACGAACTGCGCGCCCGTGTGCAGGTGGGCGAACGCGTGGTCCAGTTGCAGAGCACGCTGGCCAACCGCGTGAAGGAACTGGAGGATGCGTTGGCGAATGTGAAGATGCTGCAAGGGCTGCTGCCCATCTGTCTCTACTGCAAAAAAATTCGCGACGACCGCAACTACTGGCAACAGCTTGATAAATATGTCGCGGAACACACCGAAGCCAGGTTCAGCCACGGCATCTGTCCCGAGTGTTACGAGCAAGTGGTCAAGCCGCAGTTGGACCAATACCTTGATTCCGGAGGGACGAGGCCGGGGGCAAAGGGTTAACCAGGGTCGAGCGGGTCTCCGATGGCTCTTCTGATTTAGGCGAGAAGGGAATCTTTTTCAACCGGCTTGCGAATGAAGGATAAGGCCCCAATCGCAGCAGCGCGGCCTTGATATTTCTGCGGATCATCACACGAAACAATGATGTATTTGATTGGGAGGGCCGGATGGTTATGGTTCAACCAATCGATCACCCCCAAGCCGTCCAGTTGCTGACCGAACGTCTCGCCCGCTAAATTGATGTCCACCAGCATTAAGTCGGGGACGTCCGATTCAAAATTTTTTATCGCTTCCGCGCCGTCCTTGGCGATGATTGCGAGGTAACCGGCATTTTGGACCATCTGAGCCAGGGCACGCAGCGTGACGGTGTCATCCTCAATAATGAGTATCCTTTTTGTACCTATCGCTGGCATTTCAGGTTGATAGTAGCTCCAAAGAATCAACCTCGCAACCGCGGTTCCTTGAGCTCAGACGCATGGCAGGGCTGCTCTAAGGCCCGACGTAAGTGCTTGAAAAAATGCGAAGCTGGTCGTGGAATTTCGCTCCTCCTCGTCGTCGTTCTCGTTCTCGTCCTCGTCAGTTTCAAGGCTCTTCCAGGACGAGGGCAACCCCAACGAGTGGCGTTCTCTTTGGCCCCACTTCTGTCGCCCCTGGACTTGTGGTGATGGCGCATTTTTCTCCACGGCATCAAACTGTTACTCCTGGCAATATCCTGGACAAACTCAAACCCACTCGCCACTCTCACCGTGCGCTGAGGACCGAGAGTGAGTTTGATAGGCCACTGCGCTGTTCCGCCGCCCTGAACCCACCCCAGCCCGTTCGAAGGAGGGGAGCAGATCACGGCGCATTCGCCCACCCATTGGCCGTTGTTCTTCCCAAGTCGGAGCACGTGCAACCAGGACTGTGATGCCTCCACGCGCGCCCCAGCTCAACCAGTCTATTCTTACCCCTCGGCAACGCCGCGCGAGTCTTGCAAGCGTGTCAAAGACGCGGACACGCTGTCCACGAAAGAAAAAACTCGGCTAGGTATCCGGACAGCAGACGAGTCCTTGCAGTAGGTGCTGAAGACAGGATTACCCAGGGAATCCTCTCTAGCTGGCCTGAGCGAAAAGACCGTTAATACGCGCCTGAGCAACACCTTGGACAAGCTCCGAGTCAAGCGCCAGTCTCACACAGGCATTTTCAAATTTGAGATGCCAGGAACTAAGTCCATTCGGCCCTAGTGACTAGGGCCATAATAGTTCTCGGACGCGGCACCGCGCCTTTGTCCTGGTCTAACAACCATCCAACAAGCATGTTCTGAAGGCACTAGCCCACAAGGAGCGTTTCTCAAATTCAGCTCGGCAATCCAGTTGCTAAAGTGGGGCGAAGAACTGAAAAGGTTCCGATGAATTTAAAAACTTCAAATCAACGAAGAACGGACGCGTTGCGGCGCGCCTACACTGTGATGGAGGTGTTGGTCGCGGTGGCGGTCGTTGGGGTGGTGTTCGTCACCTTGTATCTGGGAATGCTCCAGGGCTTCGCGATTGTGAAGACCGGGCGCGAGAATCTCCGTGCCACACAGATTCTGGAGGAAAAAATGGAGGTCATCCGCCTCTATACGTGGCCACAAATCAATACCGCCGGTTTTATCCCTCAAAGCTTCACAAACTATTTTTATCCCGAGGGAACTCAAAATACACTGGGCACGGCTTATATCGGAACGATGACCCTCGGCCCAAGCGGATTCACAGAAGCTTATAGCAACGATCTTCAACTGGTGACCGTGACGGTCAATTGGCAATCGGGGAACCTTCAACGCACGCGCACCATGTATACCTACGTCTCGCAGTATGGACTTCACGATTACATCTACTAAGAGACGTTGCCGCGGCATGACGCTGGTCGAGACCCTGATCGCGACCGGCATCGGCACCGTGATCCTGACTGCGGTCATGGCCGTCAGCCTCTTCAGCGCGCGCAGCTTTGCCGCGCTGGGCAACTATGTCGATCTCGATATCAAAAGCCGCCAGGCGCTGGACCTGATGTCCCAGGACACGTACACCCTCAGTTATACCTACGATCCGACCGTTCAAACGACAAACAATCCGACCGGTCAAACTCTTACCCGGACCAAAACCAAGGCGGGCGTAACCGCCTCGAAAGTGCTCCTCACCGGCTGCACTTATCTGAAGTTCGACATGTTCCAGCGCAGCCCACAAACAAGCACCTACGATTTGTACACCGCATCCAGTCCGGCCACCTGCAAACTCATCCAACTCACCTGGGTCTGCTCGCGGGACGTTCTGAGGGGCAGGTTCAGCAATACCGAAAGCGTGCAGTCGGCAAAAGTCGTCATTCGCAAACAATAATCATCTCTCCATTAAAGAACTAGAAAATCCATGAAACTAAAAACAAACATCAAACCCAAAGCCAGTGTGTTACTGGTGACGCTCGGGGCGATCTCCATCATCGGACTGGGGCTGGCCACTTATCTAACGATGGTCAAATTCGAGAGTCAAGCCACGTTCCGTTCGCTGGCCTGGAACACCGCGATTCCCGTCACCGAGGCCGGGGTCGAGGAAGCCCTCACCCAACTTCGCTACGCCGGCACCACCAACATGAACCTGTCCGCCAATGGCTGGACTAACTCTGGCGGGCTGTATTCCAGGCAGCGAACTTTCCCCGACAGCAGCCAATACTTCGTGAGCATCAAGCCCGGAGTCGCGCCTGCGCAACCGGTGATTACCTGCGCCGCCTCGGTCCCCATGCCGGCATCGTTCCCAACGTTTTATGGGATGCTCCTGGGGGCAGTGGGAACGAGCGGGGAGGGTCCGTCGTTTGCCACCAGAACCGTCCAGGTCACGGTCACGAACACCCCCTTGTTAGGCGGCCCTACCTCGTTGGGTTTCATCAACATGAACGGGAACAACGTGAACGTTGACAGCTTCGATTCGATGGATCCAAAGTACAGCTCCAACGGTCTATACGTCGCCAGCAAGGCCAATGATAACGGTGATTTGGCGACCGTTTCAGGGCTCACGAATGCGTTCAATGTTGGGAATGCCAACATTAAAGGCCACATTCACACCGGACCGGGCGGCAGCGTCGTTCTGGGCCCACAGGGGTCGGTGGGCGATTCGCTCTGGGTGGATGGACACAATAGGGGCATAGAAACCGGCCATTTCTCCGATGACATGAACGTGCAGTTCGGTAATGCGCAGGTTCCGTTTACGAGCGGGTCTTTAGGTCCTTCAGGCCCGATGACAGTCAATGGAACCACCTACAATAATGTCGTGTCGGGCGACGCATCATTGGGCACCGGCGGCCGTTACCAGTTCAGCACATTAAGCGGAAGCCTCTATGTCAGCCCGGGCGCCAATGTTGTGTTATACGTGCCAGGGAACGCGGATTTGACGGGAATCGTTCTCGGAACAAATGCGACGATCAAGATTTACAACGGCACCGCGACCGGCTCAGGACAATCCGTGAATATGGGCACAGGGGCTGGCACCAGCGGAGGGCATTCGTGGAACTTCCAGTATTATGGACTGCCGAGCGTCACGAGCATCACGTACAGCGCCAACGCCACCTACACCGGAACCATCTATGCGCCGCAAGCCGACTTAAAGCTCAATGGCGGCGGCAATAACACATACGACTTCGTTGGTTGTTTCGTGGTCGGCAGCCTGTCAATGCAGGGCCATTTCAACGTCCATTATGACGAAGCGCTCAAACGTTTCGGGCCGAATCGGAACTACGTCATCACGTCCTGGAACGAAATCTGAACGATCCAGGCGGGACATTGGAAATCGTCTCTCATCAGCGCAGGCAACACCTGCGCTGTTTTTTTTTGGGATAACCCGCTGCGGGCCTTTGCCGCCGTTCACAGGGAACAGCGTGGGAAGGCCGCGCGAGCTCGATCATGCGCCGGGATTGGTCAACGGCAGGTTGCCGCGGTCAGCCCGGACATTTGGCGGCGTCATCCGCTGGAATCAAAGATGCTCCTGGACCTTCGATTTGTCGGAAACGCAAAATGCAGCGGGGCGGGACTTCGTTTCCCGGGCTTCATCCGTTCGCGCTTTGATTGGATGAACACTTCCTGGACGCGGTGTCTCAGATTTGTGCGCCAGTGGGTGTTGACATTTTATCGCGGTTTTCCGGAGCCGCGAAGCGACGAAGCGGATGAAAAGGCGGCCTTGCGCCGGTTGGAACGAGTGAGCTATGCTGCCGGGGTCGCGGCCGTCGGGTTTGGTTGTCGAGGGGATTTCACTTTTCCGTCGCGACGGAGCGCGCCACAGAATTTACAAGCCGCGGGCGGGCAGGCAGGCAATTTGCTGAAAACGGGGGTGAAGCGGAGCGGTTGCTGGAGAAAGATGGGACCTGAGTTTCACGCGATGAACGATGCGCTGATGGCGGAAAAGACAAGATGAAGACGTTGATTGTAGAAGGCGACATGAAGAGTCAGTGCCTGTTGGCCAAAGTGCTGGCGGAGCGCGGTCACGAGGTTGTCTCTTACGACAACGCCGAGCAGGCCAT